>NZ_JAVKBY010000284.1:0-22701 GCF_040222985.1 Coleofasciculus sp. F4-SAH-05 | reverse complement strand
ATTCAATTAACACCACCCAACCTTTAATTTTATCGGGTCGCCCTCCGCCCGGTATTGGTAATGTCTAACACAACATTTAGACAAGGGCGAGTCGATACAGGTTAATTCTCACACCGAAAATTGATGCAGCGACTCGCCCCTACAACCGTTATTATTCCGACAATCCCAATCATCCTGATAATCACGACGCTAAACCCTAAACCTTTGGTGTTCTCGTAACCCGCCGCATTCAATTAACATCACCCAACCTTTAATATAATCGGGTCGCCCTCCGTCAGGTATGGGGAATTATCGGACATCGCATCCATAAAAACAATGGTAGGGGCAATAGCCGGATTCAATTAACATCACCTAACCTTTAATTTTATCGGGTCGCCCTCCGTCAGGTATGGGGAATAATCTAACACCGGGTACACAACAACAATGGTAGGGGCAATAGCCGGATTCAATTAACACCACCTAACCCTTAATGGTATCGGGTCGCCCCCCGCCCGGTATCGATAATCTGACACCGAATTGAGAAAAGGGCGAGTCGATATAGGTTAATTCTGACACCGAAAATTGATGCAGCGACTCGCCCCTACAACTGTGATAATCCCAATCATCCTGACAATCACGACGCTAAGCCCGAAACCTTTGGTGTTCTCGTAGGGGTGAACCGCCTCATTCAATTAACATCACCCAACCCTTAATGTTACCGGGTCGCCCCCTGTCGGGTATTGGTAATATCTAACACAACATTGGCACAGGGGCGATTAGTTCCGCTATATTGCTGACTCAGCCAATCGAGAATTAAGGAATTAACCATGTCTGGTTTCTCATCGTGAGGACAATGACCCGCTTGGGGGATGGCAAAAAACTCGACATCTTTCTCCATCTGGCGCTGCTGCTGGTAAATCGCCGCCCCATTAATTGGTGTCCAAGGGTCATTTTCGCCCCAAAGAACTAATAGAGGACGGTTTAATTTGGGTAATAATTCCCTAGGTGCAGGACCGGCTGGACCCGTCAATACTGAAGCAAATACCTGTTGGGCACCCGGCTCACAGGAGGGCTGGTAGAGTAAATCGACTAATTCTTCTGTAATCGCTTGGGGGTCACAGTAAACCTGACGCAGGGTGTTGCGAATGCGGTTTTTTTGGCGAATGCGGTTAAATAAAAATGGACCAACGGTTTTAGAACTGACCAATTTGGTAAAGGTTCCCATCACCAGCCGTAAGGGTAAATTTAACTCATCGGGACGGTGATTTAGTCCCCCTGCACAGTTAATTAAAATACCACCAACGGCGATATCTGGGTCTTGGGTAACTACCATTAAACTCAATAACGCCCCAATCGAGTTGCCAATAAATACCGTTGGTTCGTTAATATGGGCGTCCCAGAAGTCTTTGATCTGTTCCTGCCATACCTCTAAGCTGTAGTCTAAGGCGGGTTTATCTGATCCGCCGAATCCTAACAGATCAATCGCAAACACCCGATATCCTGCATCCGCTAACACCGGGATATTCTTGCGCCAATGTCCAATGGATGCACCAAAGCCGTGAATCAATAACAAGGGTTGACCTGTTCCCCTGACGGTGTATTGAATTGAGTGACCTTGCCAAGTCCAAATGTGTTTTTCTAATGGGTGGTTCTGGATTCGCGGTTGGGTAATCACGGCGCTTTATGAAGATTGTTTAAGTATTTTGATCTATGATACCGGGATTGAGCCAGATTCTGCGAAGTTTTTCCCGATGGTACCTGAAGGGGTGACAAAGGACATGAAGGGTAGGCAGGGTGTGGGGTGTCGGGGGTAGGGTGTCGGGAAGATAAAGGATGAGATGGGATGCGATTATTTTGCAATTTTATATCGAACTATGATAAATGACAATTCAATTACCCTTAAGCCAATATTCCAAACTAACAAGTAACCAAAGTTTAACTCCATACCGCCTCCAGGTATCTCCACGATACTCAATCCAATCGCGAATTACTGACTGATTTAAATAAGGCGCGATCGCAGATTTTTTCGACAACAACAATGCCTTAGTTTGCCGTTGCCAATAGTAGCGAAACCAAAACTGCACTGGCACCATCATTCCGCTTTTTTGACGCTGAATAATTGCCACGGGTAAGATATCCGCAACCGCTTGCTTGAGAACGGCTTTCTCCTGATTACCTGCGAGTTTATAGTCCGGCGGCATTTCCATTGCCATTTGCACAATTCGCTGGTCAAATAAGGGAGAACGCCCATCTAATCCAGCGGCACGAGTCAGATTATTCACCTTGGTTAAAATATGATCCGCACCTTTAAATTTAATATTCAGTCCCATTAACCGATTCAAATACTGCGCCGATGAAAACAGATCCGCGGCAAAGACAGATGGCACAGATTTAACGGCGTCCCATATTTCAGCTTGAAACAACCTCGGCAAATCTGGAGCGCATTTTTTAAAGGAGTTCAAATAAGCCGCTACTAAATTAGGATTATTTTCCGGAGAACCATATAACTGCTTGAGTAACATGGGCTGATTTTTCGGTCCACCAAAACAGGGATCTCCCCCTTCGCCATTGAGAATAACTTTAACCGTTTCCTTTGCCAGTTGCGCTAACAAATAATTGGGAACTGTTAACGGATCACCAATCGGATCATCCAACTGTGCCATGGTTATCGGTAATTGCTGCCACATCTGTTCTGGGGTAATTTCTAAGATATGGTGTTGCGTGTGGCAATGGTGGGCAACTAAATTGGAAAATTCTAATTCATTGGGACAATCTGCGCCAAAATGAATCGAGTAGGTATGAACGGGATGTGAATGAAATTTAGCCGTGAGTGCGGTGATGCAACTGGAATCCAATCCCCCCGATAAATAAACCCCCACCGGTTCATTGATGGGTAAGTACTCTTGAACCACCTGATCGAGGCGCGATCGCAACTGCTGAGCGTGCCATGATAAACTTTGCTGAGGATGGGTAATTTGCTCTTGCGGTTGCCAGTAAGGTTCTGGTTGTCCATCAGGTAACTGCAACACCGTACCCGGGCGCAATTCCCGTACCTGTTGCCAAAGCGTGCGTTCTCCAGGGACAAAAGCACAACATAAATAATCCCGCAACGCCACTAAATCCAAGTCGGCTGAATGGTGGGGGCGCAGGGTTCTCAACCGAGGCGCAATCCAGCAAGAGGAACCCACAGTCGTATAATATAACGTCCGACCGCCGACGCGATCGCGCACCAACCACAACTTCTGACTCGGTTGATGCCAAATCGCTAGTCCAAATACCCCTTCCAGATACTCTAAACAATCTTGTCCCCAGCGTTCCCACAGCAGCGCCACCAACCCTTGATCGGTTCCCCGCCAATCCCCAGGTTCAATTCCCACCTGTTGCAATAATCTGGCAGAATTATTTAACCAAATATCCCCCACCACCCCATAATCTCCTTGGGGACTAAAAGCGGGTTGAATCTGAGTTACCGCTAACTGGTTAGGAATCAAGAACGTACAATCAGGGGGTTCAGCGCGAAATTGCCCCCAGGCTAACAACCAACCTGGGTGAACCGAGGGAATGGCTTCCCTAACCTGTTGATCATTTAATCGGGACAATAACCATCTCATATCTTATCCAATTGAATCCTCACCCTTCTAATGAGCGCCGTGCAGCATCTAAAAGTAACCGTTGTTCTGCGCGAGCGATCGCATAATAAGTCGCTTCCACATCATTCACATCCACAGAAATAGACTGAATCCCCCATTCCACCAAGGATTCCACTACTTCCGGATACTGGGCTGGGGCTTGACCACATATTGCACAAGGAATCCCCGCCACCTTTGCCATATCGATCAATTGCTTAATCGCTCCCATGACGGCGGGATGGCGTCCATCTAAAGTTGAACCTAACTTCCCCAAATTGCGATCGGCGGCTAATAACAATTGCGTCAGATCATTCGTACCAATCGAGATTCCCTGCACCCCCGCTTTCACATAATCCGGCAGTAAAAACAGTACCGATGGCACTTCTGCCATAATCCAAAGTTGAAAATGAGGATTATCCATTAATCCAGCTTGTTCCACCCGACGGCGACAAAAAGCAAACTCTTCAACCGTCCGCACAAACGGCAACATTAACTGAACATTACTATACCCCTGAGCATAAAGTTGATGTAACGCCGCCAGTTCCAAATCAAAACTCGTCGGATCATGTAAATAGCGATAAGTCCCCCGCCGCCCCAACATCGCATTCACCACCGATAAGGTTGAACCGTTCACATTCGACGTATCCCCATGGATCAATTCCGCTTCACCCCAATCCAGGGAACGATAAAATACAGGTCGTGGCATCAACGCCGCCGCAAACTGCATGATCAATTGGGCAAGGCGGGTGATTAACTCCTGTTTCCGCCCCTGTCGCAACCATTCCTGGGGGGGTTGATTATCCAATACGTCCAAAATCATCAATTCCGATCGCAATAAGCCAATCCCATCAATGGGTAAATCCCGAATTCGTTCCAGAGATTGGGTTTGGCTGAGATTCACCAACAATTGAGTCGCGATCGGAAATCGGTTAGACTGCCTCGGTGATGGGGCATCGGCAAGGGTTTCCCGCTGCTCAATAGCGACATCTACGGCTTCTCCATCCCGGGCTAAACGTTGAATTTCGCCGCGATCGCCATCCACCAACAGTACCTCCCCCGTTTGTACCAATTGGGTAATCCCAGGGACATTAACCACCGCCGGAATCCCCAATTCCCTCGCCACAATTGCCGCATGAGACGTCATTCCCCCCTGTTCCGTCACCACCCCTGCGGCTTGTCTTAATATAGGTAGCCAATCGGGAGCAATCGTTTGAGTCACTAAAATTCGATCTGGGGGAATAGCCTGCCAATTTTGCTCCTCCCCAACCATCACTTGCGCCACGGCTGTTACTTGTCCAGACGCCGCCGATAATCCTCGCAGTGACTGAGGTGGGGATGGGAATGATTCAGCAGAAGAAGCAGACTGAGGGCGAAATTGAGTCACGTATAGCTGAGGTTCTGTCGTGTTGGGAATTTTACAAAGAGTCCAGTCAAAAGAAAAGGGGGGATTGAATTGGGTTTGCAGTTTTCTGGATAACGCCATAATCTGTTGCCAAGCCTTATCGTCCAAAACAGACTGCTGCTGTTCTCCTTGATTGAGGGGATAAGCTTGCACGGCATTTCCTGTCGGTTCCGGGTTCAGCCGATAGGCGAGGGTTTTATTTCCTGGTTGACTTCGCAAAAGTTGATGGGTGGGAATCGCGATTTGATAGGTATCCGGTAAGACTTTACCCTGAGTAATCGCTATCCCTAGTCCCCAGGTGGCTTGGATCTGACAGAAATCAGATGTCGCCTGAAGAACGCCAGAGGCTAAAGTGTCATAGATCGGTTGTACCAGAACCGCTAAATTAATTTGATCTAGTCCCATGCCAACCCGTTGCCAGTAAAATAAGCTTTTGGCTCGAAACAGTTCTGCCCACACCTGCTTTAAAGTCTGGATCAGAGCATCCGGCTGTTTGCGGCAATAATGAGATGCCAAAAGTTCTGGACTTGGCGCAAACTCTGCCCAATCCTCGTGGTTAACCGGATGAGTAGACATCGGCAGGAGCGATCGCACCTCAGGAAATGACACAGAAGGCTGTAAAATCAGGGCGGGAGCGTCTAGAGTTGCGGCTGCATCCAGAATCTGCGATCGCCAACCTTCTGGTACAGTGGCGGAGGTAATCACTTGGCGAATATGTTGAGCAACCTGTTGCAACTGACGGGGATTATCAACATTCACGTACAACGAGGACTGCGGTAAATCGGCTAACAACGGTTCAGATTGACTTAAATCAGCGATGACTTGCCAAAACGCGATCGCTGGAATCACAAAGCCGGGAATAGCTGGATAACCTTGTTGCCCAAGTTGACTTAAGCCAAAGGCTTTCTCTCCCACCAGGGAACGTTGTGACGGTTTAATCTGATCCAGCCAGTAGAGATTGTCCACAATTTGCTTTGGAATACCACTCGCGGTTAAGTGATCTAGAATAACGAAAACTCGATTAGCTAACAGTGTTGAGTGTGTAGGGGCGGGTTTAGGGAATCTCTTGTCGCTGTTGATGATAACGTTTAGGCAAAACCCGCCCTAACCAAGTAGGGGCGGGTTTCACTACTATCGTTTTTGACCTCACCCAGATGTAACTAAACCCGCCCTGACTAAGGATTGACTTCTGTTTTATGTGTTGTATGAGTATAATCACATAAGTCTTGTTAGGATAAATGTGAACAGTAGGTCTTGAATACTGGGTATGTCATCAACCTCAACCCCTCTACCCGATTCCCTCGCCAAAATTGTGCAGCGATTTAAGCGACGGACGAATCCTAAACAACGGTATGAACAGCTTCTCTGGTATGCCAAGAAGCTTCAGGATATGCCAGAAGCGGACAAAACACCGGAAAATAAAGTCCAAGGCTGCGTTTCCCAGGTTTACATCACTGCCAACCTCGAAGACGGAAAGGTATGGTATCAAGGGGATTCAGATGCCCAGTTAGTTAAAGGGCTAGTGGCGCTGCTAATTGAAGGGTTAAATGGACTCCCCCCAGAGGAAATTGTGGACGTGTCTCCAGAGTTTATCCAAGAAACTGGGTTAAATGTCAGCTTAACTCCCTCTCGTGCCAATGGTTTCTACAATATTTTCCAGACGATGAAGAAAAAAGCCCTGGGATTTAAACTAGCAACGAATCCTAGTTAGGGGTTGCTGAATAAGTGCTGTGGTGAGGGGGAGCTCTTGAAGCTGGGGGAGAATTCAAAGTCTCTCTCCTTGTAGAAGAGAGGTTTTCCCGATCCCGTAAAAAGTAAGAACCTACTGGCGTGGCACAGCTAAAATGGTGGAACAGATTTTACCATTGAATCGGGCGCACGTCTGTCATTGGTGTCAACTTAAGCTCAACCCCTCTCCCCCAGCCCCTCTCCCACGCCCGGGGAGAGGGGATGGGGGTGAGGGTTCCCCTTCTCCCCACGGAGGGAGAAGGGGTTAGGGGATGAGGGGGAAATGTCGAGGAGTAAATAGACACAGCTTAAAACCTACGTTTGAGAACAAAAAAGAACGGTTGGGGTGAGTGTTTCAAATCCATAATTCCTAACACAGTATTCTCATCTACTTGGCGAAATGAGTCATTAATTGGCAAATGATCATAGATCATCGTGGCACTGACTTTTCCGCGATAGTCCATCATTCGGAGTCGGGCTTGGCTTTCTTCTGTGTTCACAAAGGGTTGCAGCAAGGAATTCGTCAACCTTAGCCAAGGTTTCAGAGAGTCATTTTTGAGAATTGGCAAATTAAAAAGTACGTTAATTGCTGTGGGATTGGGCGCAACCTTAAAAATTTTTCCCTGGCTATCTAAAAATAACAATGGGTGAACTGTCTCAGGATCAACAAATTCTTTTCCATACCAATTCAATGTTTCTAAGAAGCCATCCAGATAGTGATCAGTATGAAGTCCCCCGCCTTGCCAACGACCCATCATAAAGTCTAAATCCACGGGTTCGAGAGCGTCAAATAATTGTAACGCTGTTTCGGTTGTCGTTTTCCCTGCGTTCAGAATCGATTGGCAGCTTTCTACTGTTTGCATGTTTTCATAGAGGGTGTTGAATAAGTCTTGTGGTGAGGGGAGGGAACAGGGAACAGTTTCAATCCTCTGCCTTCTACCTTTCTTTGCTCAAACTGTCGAAGCCCTTAATTGTCCACAGGCGGCGTCTTTTTCTAAACCGCGAGAACGACGCACACTGACGGCAATGTTATGCTGTTTTAATGTCTCAACAAAGGCTTGAATCCTACGGGGGCTAGGACGCTGATAATCCACTTCGCTAATCGGATTGTAGGGAATCAAATTAACGTGACTCTGAAATCCACGTAGGTGTTGAGCTAATTCTATTCCATGTTCAGGTTGGTCATTGAGTCCTGCCAATAGGATATATTCAAAGGTAACTCGGCGTCCAGTTATCTTGACATAATCCCGACATTCCTGTAGTAAATCAGCTAACGGATAGAGTTTGGCACTGGGAATCAGTTGTTCGCGTAGTTGCTGATTAGAAGCGTGGAGACTAACCGCAAATGTCAATTGCAGTTTATGTTCTGCTAGTTGACGGATGCGATCGCGAATGCCTACGGTGGAGATTGTCAGCGATCGCATACCAATGCCAATATCCTGATTGAGGGAACGCACAGCCGCCAGAACCGCCTCCAAATTCAGTAAAGGTTCTCCCATGCCCATAAATACAACATTACTCACCCGTTGCCCAAAATCCTCCTGAACCGTCAAAACTTGATCAACAATCTCATGAGGTTGGAGATTCCGGGTAAATCCGCCTTTGCCCGTCGCACAAAAGTCACACGCCATGGGACAACCGACTTGGGAGGAGACGCAAACCGTTAACCGATTAGCGGTGGGAATCCCGACGGTTTCGATAATATTACCATCTGCCAACCGCAGCAAATATTTGACCGTGCGATCGGGAGCCTGAGAGCGATAATGTAGAGTAGAGCGACCAATGGGGACATCAACTAAGGCTTGCCGCCATGACTTGGAAAAGACTGAAATCTCACTAAGGCGTCGCGCCCCTTGTTGATAAATCCAGTTATGAAGCTGGCGTCCCCGATAGGCAGGTTGTCCTTGCTGTTCTACCCACTGGGTTAACTCAGCCAAACTTGCCCCTAATAGCGGTGTTTTGATTCCATTTAGCTGACTATTTTCTGGAGAGACAGGAGAATGAGAGGACGGGGTGACGGAGTAAGCCATAAGTCTGATGATTCTTTATTTTCACAGATTGTTGCTTTTGTCAAGACGATTAGCGGGACTAGAGGTGAGATTGAGGCAGTCGAGTCCAGATCTAATTCTACCGCCTCAGTGAGAGTTGGGGTAGGAAACTGTATATATAAAGTCAGGAACCCCACGCCTAAAGGCGGGGGCTTTTCAAGCCCACACCTGACCAGCCTAAGACCTACGAGGTCTACATGAAGAACGAATCAACCGAGAGAATGAATGGAGTCAATTAAAATCGCCAAATTCTCTCCAAGTAGGTTAATAGAGATAAACCCAACTTCCGACAAGTCCTGTAACTATTCCTCAACCCCTTAGATAAACGTAGCTTGCTTCTCGCGCTCTTCTAGTATGACAAATGACAAAGACACACCAAAACAAGACACAAGGGTTTGTTGAAAATTCAAGCGATGCGTCCCACTTTTTATGGGTTAGAGATGCATTTAGTCAAAATTTATCGTTTTATTAATGAATTTAAAACCACCGTGGTTATCATCGACCCGATATCGAATTTGACGGATATTGGTAACTACATGCAAATCAAATCCTTTATGATGCGTCTGGTTGATTTCTTTAAAACGCACATTCTGATTCCCTAGAGGAGACGTGAGAATAATAAACAATATAGTAATATGTAATGCGTAATAAAAAATAGTGAATACTGTAGCGGAGCAGTTTTCGAGGAAGTCACGGTACAATGACTAGATTACTATCATAGGTATAGGGAGGCAAAACAGAATCGTAATGAATGATTTTGAAAAAAAACAGGAGAATTCGCCGGAGTTCCTCGAAGACTCTCAATTAAGTTTCGATTCCCTTGAAAATTTGGAAGTAGAAACCTACGTTTTTCGTTTGTATATTGCCCATAATAACTTCAAGTCAATTCAAGCTGTTAAAAATATAAAAAGCATCTGTGAAGAACACCTGAAAGGGCGTTATAAACTAGAAATAATCGACATTTACGAGAATCCAGAACGTTTAGAAAAAGAGCAAATTTTTGCTGTACCAACTCTGATCAAAGAACTTCCTCCTCCTTTACAGCGTTTAATTGGGGATATGACAGATAAGGAAAAGGTTAAGATTTGCTTGAGTATTTGATCAATAAACAGATTTTTAACACCAGGAGTCGATTAATTGATTGATTGAGTGAGTATAAAACTGATCAGAATTGATGAGGTTGAGCATTGATTAGAAAATTTTCCCAGAAACTGGTAACATTATCAAAACATACATAGACCTACCGCATCTAATCTGCCGTCTCATTAGAGAAAACAGCTAAACCGTGAAACCCAATCGTATTACCCCTGAACCTGGTCAAGAATCTGTCTGGGATTACCCACGTCCTCCTCGCCTAGAGGAGACAACAAAGCATATTCGGGTCATCTTTAACGGGATCGCGATCGCAGATACCCGACGGGCAAAACGGGTATTGGAAACCAGCCATCCTCCCTCCTATTACATCCCGCCAGAAGACATCAAGCTAGAACACCTTCCGAAGACAGGGCGTAAAAGTTTTTGCGAATGGAAGGGAATGGCTGGGTATGCCGACGTTGTGGTGGGTGACAAGCGGGCTGCCAATGCCGCCTGGTACTATCCTCAGCCAACTCCAGAGTTTGCTTCGATTAAAGACCATGTTAGCTTTTATGCCAGTAAAATAGACGCCTGTTATGTCGATGATGAGTTAGTCCAATCCCAGCCGGGGGACTTCTACGGGGGATGGATCACCAAGGATATTGTTGGACCATTCAAGGGTGAACCCGGAACAATGGGATGGTAGAGTTCATCCGCTATCCCTCTCCGACTTGTTCACGGAAGTCGGAGATTCTCGCGAGTAACGTTGACCATTTTTAATCTCCGCTATACCCAAATGCTGCAAGCCATACCTTCCCTGATCCTGGCGTTTCAATTTGCCTCTCCAGGACCGATTCTGGTGAAGCTAGGACCACTGACTATCCGGTGGTACGGTTTATTAATTGCTTCAGCCGTATTAATTGGAGTCAGTTTATCCCAATATTTAGCCAAGCGCCGTAACGTTGATCCAAACGCGATCGCAGATTTGGCAATCTGGTTGGTGATTGGGGCAATTCCCTGTGCCAGACTTTACTATGTCTTGTTTCAATGGCAACAATACGCCCAACGCCCGGAAGATATTATTGCGATTTGGAAAGGGGGTATCGCGATTCACGGTGCTATTTTGGGTGGACTTGTCGCCACAATCATTTTTGCCCGGATTCAGAAACTATCGGTTTGGTTATTAGCTGATTTGGTTGTTCCTTCGCTGATTTTGGGGCAAGCTATTGGACGTTGGGGTAATTTCTTTAATTCAGAAGCCTTTGGCAGTCCCACAAATTTACCGTGGAAACTGTATATTCCGCCCCAACATCGCCCTCCAGCGTACATAAATTATCAATATTTCCATCCCACGTTTCTTTATGAGTCGCTGTGTAATTTATTGATTTTTGCGGTACTGATAACCTTATTCTTTCGGGATTTGAAACGAAAACCGCACCTGAAAGTTGGTACATTGGCGCTAATTTATCTGGTGGGTTATAGTGCAGGTCGAATTTGGATTGAAGGATTACGGACGGATAGCCTGATGGTAGGACCTTTACGCATTGCTCAAATTGTCAGTTTAGTGTCAATTCTCTTGGGATTGGCAGGTTTAGCATGGCTCTACTGGTTCCGTCGTCCTCTCCCGGATGTTGTACCACCGGAAAATCAGCAATGGGATACAGTCTCTGAGTAGTAAGTAGGTGGACATTAAAGTTAGCGGTGGAGATTAGGGAACAGGGAACAGGGAACAGGGAACAGTAAGGGTTTGAAACTTGTTTACATAACTTAATCTAGTTAAGTTTATTTCCACCAACCTACTTACAAGGTTCATTGGTGTCAATTTAACGCTAGAATACCATCTACAAGTTTAAACTGAGATGTGCCGCACTCTTCACAAACTCCAAGATACCGTGAGGTAGGCAATAACAAAAGCCCCAGAGAAAAAATCTCTAGGACTAAATCAGGGTGCATCTACCATTTCTTTCTTCTTATCCCTATGAACCTGATCCGGGAAAGTCGTCTAAAAATAACAAAAGCCCCAGAGAAAAAATCTCTAGGACTAAATCAGGGTGCATCTACCATTTCTTTCTTCTTATCCCTATGAACCTGATCCGGAAAAGTCGTCTAAAAATAACAAAAGCCCCAGAGAAAAAATCTCTAGGACTAAATCAGGGTGCATCTACCATTTCTTTCTTCCTATCCCTATGAACCTGATCCGGAAATTTATATGTATCAAAGTTCTGACTCTACTCAACTTCAAAGCTCTCTCCCTTCTCTAGCCCCAGCCGTCTACATTATTGGTGCTGGACCTGGAGATCCGGAGTTATTAACCGTTAAAGCGTTGAAAATCCTGCAAAAAGCAGATGTTATTTTATTTGCCGACTCCTTAGTGCCATCACAAATTTTGCAGGAAACCCGTCCTGATGCAGAAATTATCCGAACTGGGAATAAAACCCTAGAAGACATCTTACCCCTGATGATTGAACGAGTGCGATCGCACAAATCTGTGGTTCGTTTGCATTCAGGTGATTTGAGTCTATACAGCGCCATTCACGAGCAAATGCAAGCCCTTACCGAGGCAGAAATTCCCTTTGAAGTGATTCCTGGCATTAGTGCTTACCAAGCGGCAGCAGCTAAACTAGGGGTTGAACTCACTGTGCCGGACGTGGTACAAACCATTATCCTGACGCGCATTAGTGGTCGAGCCTCAGCCGTACCTGAGTCGGAAGAATTAGCATCCTTAGCCGCGCATCAAGCCAGTCTTTGTCTTTATCTCAGCGCTCGTCATGTAGAAGCCGCCCAAGCCAAACTGATGCAACATTATCCAGCAAATACCCCGGTTGCTGTCTGTTTCCGGATTAGTTGGTCAGATGAAAAAATGTGGCTTGTCCCATTAGAAGAAATGGCAGCACTAACTCACCAGGAAAATCTAATTCGGACAACACTTTATATAATTAGCCCCGCCTTGAGAACACCTTGGTCTTTACCAGAGAAAATATCGAGCCAAGATAATAAGACAGCGACACGTTCCCGCCTCTATCATCCAGAACACTCCCACCTCTTTCGCCGCGAGGGGAGATAGGGAAGCTGGGGGAGCAGAGGGAGACATCCTTGACAGCTCCCGTCGCTAACTTGAGTGACATACTCCCACATCAAATCAAAAAGATTATGATGTGGGCTTCTCAGTGACTCCACCTATTGGGACGGGACATTAACTGAGCTTTATTAACGGCACGGGATGCCCCACCGCGCCGGAACAATACAAAAATGTTCAACACCAATGTAGCTGCGGGAATTTTACCCGTCCACAGATGCGACTACGTGTAGCCTGTTTCTGGACGGAACCCGCTATGCCAGGTTGTCTTGGTTCAATATACAGGAAGCGATTAGCTTTATTTGATTAACCTGTATATTACTAAGGTAGTATATTCAAGCTGTATTGACCGCCTATCCATCCCAACACCAACCTGCACTCAGGTATGGTGTGGGGCTTCCGGCTAAGAAAGCTAAACCAACCCGACTAGGCTGGGTAGAGCGTAGGCGAAACCCAACAGGCTAACGATGGCGTTAAAATTCCCTGTGAGTATAGTGATGATATTGCCTGTTCCCTGTTCCCCATTTCCTGATGAAGCCAACCGTTTGTCCTAAATGTGATGCCAAATTAGAGTCTATCACCCATGGTGGCATAGAAGTCGATCGCTGCTGTAACTGCAAAGGGATTTGGTTTGATTCTCTAGAAGCTGAAAAACTCAAGCGGATTAAAGATTCTGAGAGTTTGGACATTGGAGATCCAGAAACAGGACATCACTTTGATGAAGTGGATAAGGATGTGTACTGTCCTCGCTGTGGTGCAAAGATGTTTCGCATGATTGACATTGATCGATATAGTATCTGGTATGAAAAATGTCCCCAGTGTCACGGCATCTGGTTAGATGCGGGTGAATTTAAGCAGTTTAAGCAGAATTTCTCACGCAAAGGGATTTTAGGTCGAGTTCGCAAACCCTGGCGTTCTCATTAGCTTATCGCTCCCTTTGCTCCCAGACGTAGCATGCTACGTCTCTACATTAGTATCGCTCGCACCCAAAACCCCCTACCTCTTGGTAAACTGAATGCCATATCTGTGCAACTAGGGAGAGGATGCCTTGCTAGACGAACGAGCGAAAAAAACGATGCTGCGTAAGATTCCGCATGGTCTGTATATCTGCGGCGTCAAAGATGATGATAACTTAAACGGTTTCACCGTAAGTTGGCTGATGCAGTCTTCGTTTGAACCGCCACTGGTGGTTAATTGTATTAAGAGAGAGACAGGTTCTCACGAAATGCTGAAAAAAAATGGTGTGTTCAGCATCAGCTTCCTAGAACGTGGACAAAAAGACATGGCGGCGAAATTCTTTAAACCCCAAAGCCGGGTTGGGAATAAGTTCGCGGATGTGGATTTTTATGAAGGAGAAGCCACAGGCTGTCCAATCATTTCTGATTCTCTCGGTTACATCGAATGTAAAGTAATCGATTCGGTGGAAAAGGGAGATCACAGTGTTTATGTGGGTGAAGTGATTGCCGCAGGTATTCATCGGGAAGGAGAACCACTTTTACTCGAAAGCACTGGTTGGCAATATGGTGGCTAGAGACTGAACCCCAGTTTCTGCCCAGCTCAAATCGTGCTAACTCGGATAGGGTAGCCGTCAAGGGTAAGCCAATTTGATGTAGGGTGGGCAAGAATTATACTTAGCCCGGTTAGAGTTTGTCATTCTGAACGGAGCGATAGCGGAGTGAAGAATCTGACAAGATGAGCGAGCTAGACTCCGTTACGCTCTGCATGATAAAAGCTCAGTTTGTGACCGCAAACAGTATATAAACCCAAACACCCTTCTATTCTCGTTTGTTACTCTTGCCCACCGATCGCGTAAATTCAGGACTTACGCAGCCACACCATATATATTGGTTAAGGTGCGTTACACTACGCTAACACACCCTACCGATAGAGCCTTTGCCTAAGTCCTAAAATTGAAATTGAAAAAGTAAGCCTATGCCTCTGATTAAAGTTCAATCCTCTGTCAGTAATCTAGAACCTACCCTGGTTGAAGGTTTGCTGAAAATTCTGTCTGGTAAGCTAGCCCAGCATGTCGGCAAGCCGGAATCATACGTGATGACGGCATTTGAAGATAGTGTATCGATGACCTTCGGTGGTACGGTTGAGCCAACCTGCTACATGGAAGTCAAAAATATTGGCACGATGAATCCAGCCCAAACTCAAGCAATGAGTCAAGACTTTTGCCAGGTGATTAGTGAAAAGCTAGGTGTGCCGATTAAGCGAATTTATATTGAATTCGCTGATGCCAAGGGTAGTATGTGGGGGTGGAACGGTACAACCTTTGGTTGAGGAATTGGTTTTATCCTGATCGAGCCTTTGCTGTTTTCAGGGATAGCAGATAATATCCAAGCTAACCCGTGCTTGTTGGGGACAGGAATCAACCCAACCCACTCTCGTTAACCTGAACCAAAAGTAAGCCCCCTGACAGGTGTAGGTTTTTTACTGTGGGGTTGGGGCTATACTTGGAAAACAAGGTTGACAAGAGGACAAGGAGGGAAAACCGTACAAAATCTTGTTCGGTCAAGTAGAGACGTTGCATGCAACGTCTCTACTGAAAAGCCCTGTTTTTCGTTGAACATCTTCCTTGTCTCATCTGAACCCCAATCTGAAAAAACCTACCCTTGTGAGCCTTTGATCTCCCCCTCGCGTCTCCCTCGTTCGCCCTTGGGAGGGAGTCCGACAGAGGATACAACAGATTCTGTTGCACGGGGGTTTGGGGGGATCTCTACCGTGCCGTATTGGCAGCGAACGTCTCTACAATATTGTAGCTTCGAGTTTCGTTGGGTTTTGTTTGAGATGTTTCAGATATTCTGACAAAAGATTCGCATTCTGGATAATTTATTCCCAAAGTAGGACGGAGGGTAAACGATTGGGAAAAGCTAACCGTAATAGCTGATAGCCAATCCCAGATGCGCCTTGAAAAAAACAAGGGCTAAAAACACTATTAGACATATTATCAAATAGTTGGTAATATCCCCTTGGCTTGGCTCTTTGGACAACTTGCGTGGCAAGTTTTTGAGCCGCTTGAGACCAGTAGGATTGATCGAGCTTTTGGGCGGCAACGAGCATCACTTCGCATCGTCCCATATTACCACAACAGAGATGATCAATATTTTGTAAACCTGTATTCAGGGTCGTCTGTAGGGCGGCATCCACATTTTTGAAGGTTGACTCACTGCTATCGATCACCAATCCTCCCAAACGTCCCAAGCTGATGCCAGGTGCTCCATGACACCAAGTAGACCAAAACGCAGGAGGGGCAGAGGGATCATCCGCAGGAATAATTTCCCGCCAGTTGCCCACTGCTGGATAAAAGAAGCTGTCCTCATAAGCGATCGCCGCTCTAGCCGCTTCTAAATAAACACCCTCTTGAGTCATGGCATAGAGTCGTAGCAGGGCATAAGCAATACCCGCCGCACCATGGGAAAATCCTGTCAAGGGCTTAGGCGTAGCAATTTTCTGCTCATAGGCTCGCTGACAATAGGATAATAAATGCTGACCACAACAATGAATCGTGGCTAACACCTCGGTGTCGTTGGTTTTTCGATACAGCGCCAGTAATCCTAAAATGGCTCCGGCAGTTCCCCACAACACTTCATACTTGCTATCAAGCCGAATCAGATCCGGTGTGATCAGACGGCTGATTCCTTGGGCTTGTTTTATCCATTCAGGTAAATCTAACCACTCCCCCAGTTTAACCAGACAATACACAATCGAACCGAGTCCCGTTCCGCCACCAATGCCGATTTCTAGTGCATTTTTCTGCATCTGTTTCGGATTCGTTGTTCCCATCCAATGCTGTAGAGTTTGAATGCTCCCCAAAGACAAATCTCGATAATGCGCCTTCCCCGTAATCTTAGCCAAAGCCGCGAAAAATAAGGCGATGCCACAATTTCCATCATAGAAACTATTACCAATCGGCATCACCTGAAATCGTTCGGCACCGGGAACAAAGGTTAAGCTAATCCAGCTCAGACTGCCATCGGTTCCGTGAATCGCCCGTTGCTCAATTTGACAGGCAAGTGCTTCAGCTTCTGTGAGCAAGACTTGAGCCTCTAAAGCAACAATAGAATCCTGATTCCAGGGCTTTTCCTGAGGCAGATCTGGACTCCTGGGTAACAATTGTGCCACTTTAGCACAGAAGGCTAACTCGATAATGGCTACTTGCTGCTCTAAATCGGTTTCATTTAGCCTTTGTAGGCGAGCGATAACTTGCTCATAGCAAGACTCGACAAAATATTCCGGGATGGTTTGCTCAAATCCAAGATCTAACCCATCACTGCCAATGCTAGCGCTAAAGTAGGGAACATCTAGGTCGGTAATCTGTTTTAATTCTGCTGCTAAAACGGGCCAAGCAAGGGGTTTGGAGGTCATACTTAGAAAAGGACGACTCAAAATGTCCAGTTCTATGCTCCATAAAAATCCATGACGAAGAGAGTCAGGAGTTAGTGTTTTTTTCAGAACTCGGTTATAAACTTTCGTGGGGCGGAAAAGAAAGCGAACTGGCTCAGAACAAAAGGCTTTTAAGGGACTATCTTCGGCTAACAAACTCTCTCGGTTTTGGCGAAAAAACTGATACAGGTATCGGAAACCTGCTTTAATGTCATCAATATAGTCGTTGGCTGAGAGGGGATTACCCTGTAGCAGAGGAATATTAGCCTGTAGCCCTCGGTAAACTTGTTCGTATCTTAAACACATATCATCGGTATTGACAAAACGCCAAACCGGTATAGGAACTAGAATCGGTTGCTTTTCTACACCACCTAGGGCGCTGACATCATAGGCAAGGGCAGGATCAACACCGAATTCCCACATGGGCAATAGCCCGGTGCGGAGGACAGAATCAAATAATTGATTAGTCGCTGTCATCACGGCACTTTCATCGACAACTTCCTCCATCATTTTCGCTTCCGGGTGCATGACACGGGTCTAATTGATGGATTGTTTGAGTCTGTTCCCGGATAGAAAACCTGCCATATTTCAAATATGTCTGCCTCTAATCTTTCCAAAAACTCAGCCGTAGATTCAACCCAGAAATCAATAGCCGTTGTCACGAGTCTAGCCAAGACCGGATATTTTACGAAAAAGTTTATCAGTCCATCGGATAATAAATTATTGACAAAAGTTGTATACTGAATTTTTCTTTTTCCACCTTGCTCTTTTTGGATAATTACGTTCAGTAAACTCTTTCCCATGGGGCGAGAATGGGAAAACTCAAACTCTAGTGTTGGCGCTGTAAAATTAGACAAGTTTTGCAGTAACGCTCCTTCTAGAGTCAGATAAGCGGATTCGTGAAGTCGTGACAGAGGTAGATACTCACAGGATAACTGAGGAGAACCCAGTCGTTTGAGTAATTTCTTTCGTGCTACAGCCATTAGGGGCAGTAAAATATCTTCAAAAGGATAAGGATTTTCGACGGTTAGAGGACTAGGAACTATTTTTAATTGACTAACCATCCGGGCTGTTTCCACAATCTCAGCTAATGTATTAGCCCAGCCAGGTAGGATAGATGATGGCTCAACGGAAAATGTTTTTAGCCTTTGACGAACCTGTTCTAGAGTCCATCCATTCCACTGCAAGCGCTTGTGAAAAGTTTGCCAATTGCCTTGACCAACGATTTCACACCACCGAGCTAAAAATTCATCGATTTGCTCGTCATCAAAGGGTTTACTTTCTTTGTTTTGCGGCTCTTTTTCTAGGGCTTCCCAAATAAAAGTAGCTTGATTAACAATAGACAAAAAATCGACAGGGTAGGGAGTTGGTTCAGATAGAGTAACTGTCATTAGCTTACTTTTCCTTGACTAAATTGGTCTTGTTTTCTAAAAAATGATTATGGAAACGTTACGCAGTCTGTCGAGCCATTAACTGAGCAAATAGCCCCTTTTGAACAGCCAGTTCATCAAAATTACCTTGTTGAATCATTCGACCTTTATCCAGAACATAAATTTGATTCGCATTGCGAATAGTACTCAGGCGATGGGCAATAACTATGCGAGTGACTTGTAATGTCTCTAGATTGTGGCGAACTAAATCTTGAGTCCGATTATCTAAAGCACTGGTAGCCTCATCAAATAACAAAATCTTCGGTTTTAGAACCAAAGCCCGCGCAATTAACAGTCGTTGTCGCTGTCCCACAGAAATATTACTACTCCCTTCACTGATAACGGTATGTAATTGCATCGGCATCGCGGCAATATCATCAGCAATACCCGCAAGAGTTGCCGCTTCCCAGGCTTCATCACAGCTAATTCTAGCACCGCAGGCAATATTATCAAAAATGGAAGCGGAGAAAAGCTGACCGTTTTGTAGCACCACGCCCAACTGCCGACGCAAGGATTCGACATCTAGGCTAGATAAATCGTGCTGATCATAGTAGATATTACCAGATTCAGGCGTTTCAAAACCCAGCAATAAGCGAAACAGAGTCGATTTTCCGCCTCCTGAACTCCCCACCAAAGCAATAAATTCTCCCGGTTTCGCCGATAAGCTCACCTGATCGAGAATCAAAGGCTGATCGAGGCGGTAACGAAAACTGACCTGTTTAATTTCAATTTCCCCTAAAAGTTGACCCGGATTAACTTTATTTTCAGTAACTTCAGGCGAGGCGTTTAGAATTGGTTTAGTCCGTTTCCATTGAGGAATTGCTTGCAAAGCTTCTGTCATTGTGTTGCTGAGATTCGTCGAGTTGTTAATAAAA
Source organism: Coleofasciculus sp. F4-SAH-05 (assembly GCF_040222985.1). Lineage (NCBI taxonomy): Bacteria > Bacillati > Cyanobacteriota > Cyanophyceae > Coleofasciculales > Coleofasciculaceae > Coleofasciculus > Coleofasciculus sp. F4-SAH-05. Next base: position 3,071 of record NZ_JAVKBY010000284.1, on the reverse strand, counting down.
TTACCAAACGCCAGATTAAACGCCAAAAACGTTCCCAGAGATAGTCCGACAGTGCCAGAGGTTTGAGCTTTATCGATTAACTGTATGGTCAACCAAAATAAAACCCCTGAACTCAGCGTCGGCATAATCGTATTAAATACAACAATGGCGTCCTCTATTTGTTGCTTCTTGAGTTCCAGTTTGACCTGCTGACTGTAAGCCTTACTCCAGAAGGCAAAGGCTCGATTCTCGGCATCGGCAACATGGAGTTTAGCAATTCCGTTGATTAACTGCACGGTTTGTCCAAAAACATAACCTTGTAGGTTAAGTAAGGATCGTACATAACCCAGGAGAACGACACCAAACGTGCTAGTGACTGCCACAGTAATGATTGCCACCAGAGCTGCAACCGTGGCTAATTTGCCGTTATAATAAAATAATTGTCCAAAATAAAATAAACCAAAAAAGCTAGTACTCAAATTCAGAATGGTTCGCCCGCCAAACTGACGCCGAATCGTACTCACCGAAGAAACACGCGCCGTGAGATCCCCAGTAGAATACTGACGGAAAAAAGAAGCGGGCAATTTTAGCAGTTGATCCCACAGAGCCGCTTGGGTAGAAGCATCACTCCGTGTTTCTAGGCGGATTATGGCAAATCCTTGAGTCAGTTGAAATAGAGCAGTCCCCAAAGCCGCCACGAGCAACCCCAATCCCACTTGCAAAAGAATACTGCGATCGCCATCAGGAATCCCCTGATTGATAATAATTGCCATAGCTTGGGGCGTCAGCATTCCTAAAAGGCTGACAGCCAAACTCGTTAATACAATTGTTTGTATCTCCCTTGTCTGATCTTTGAAGGCAAACCGCAGCATCGTCCAAGGGTTTTTGACCCGATGGGGTAAGGGTCGATAGAATAGATAAGCTATGGGTTCTAAAATAGCCGCTTTCTTGGCACTTAACCGTTCTCTGGATTTTTCGATTGGGTCGAAAATTTCATAGCCGTTTTTCTCCACCGGCAATAAAGCCACAGGTTGATGATCTGGTTGGGTATAAGCCACCAATGGTCCACAATCCTGTTGCCACCAATTATCTCGCAGGATTACGGATCGCATCCGTAACCGAGATGAGCGTGCGATCGCTTCCAATGGCTCTTTGATTCTTTGCACATTTTCTGACGGTAAGGGAGGATTAATTTTTACTCCCAAAACATGACCGACAGCCCCAGCCGCAATCAATAACGCTGTTCCCGACAAACAGCTTTCGGCGGCATCAGGATTCAGGGGAGAAGCCAGATGGCTAAACGCTTCTTCAATAACTTGATGATTAAAAGTCTGACGCTCCTGCAAGCGAGCAACTTCTTTGGCTTCTGCCTGTCTGTCTAACCCTTCAAAATGCTCTTGTGCTTTCATCGTTGCTCTTCCTGTCTCATATCGTTTTCGCTTTTTTCTCCAATCCGATAAAATTTTCCGGCGAATAAGTAAGTTGATGGAAATAAACCCAACTATAGTAAGTTACATAAACACTCTTCAAACCCTGACATAAGACGAATGACATAAGACGAATGACGATCATAGCCGTTAACTTTAACTTGTCCCATCTACTTATAAAATTTCTGCTTCAGTACGAAGCAACCGCCGATAACTTCCTTCAACCTGTCGCAGTTGTGCATGAGTCCCCCGTTGTACAATCTTTCCTTGGTCGAGGACAATAATTTCATCACAGTCACGAATAGTACTTAAACGATGAGCAATAATCAAACAAGTACACCCCCGCCGCCGCAAATTTTCATCAATGCGTTTTTCGGTTTCAGCATCGAGAGAACTCGTCGCTTCATCTAGGATCAGAATAGCCGGATTATTAACTAAAGCCCGAGCAATTTCTAACCGTTGCCGTTGACCGCCACTTAAATTTACTCCCCCTTCCAACAGTTCTGCCTGATAGCCTCCAGGCAGGGAACGGATAACATCATCAATTAGCGCATCTTGACCAGCTCTGACAATGTTTTCTTCGGGAATCGTTCTATCCCAGAGAGTGAGATTATCCCGTACAGTTCCCCCAAAAAAGACAAGATCTTGTTCAACCATGCCCAGAGAATGGCTCAAAACCAGATCAGGAATTTCCGCTCTTTCTCGACCATCAAACAGAATTTTTCCTGTCCAAGGTTCATAAAGTCCACTGACTAATCGAGCAATTGTTGATTTTCCCGACCCTGTAGCCCCAACGATTGCCACTCGTTGCCCCGGCTTAAGGCAAAGATTAAAATTCTCAATTAACGGTGGCTCCAAGGGATTATAACCAAAGGTAATCTGATCGAGGGTCAAAAACCCGGCTCTTCCGTACCTGTTATGCTAAATTGCATCAGAATACGCCCAAAATTCTTGCTTAGCAAGGATTTTGGGCGTTATTTCGAGTTAACTTAGACTGTGGAGGCATAAAATCACGGTATAACTGAATTTGGAGCCGTTTTAACTAACAGTTTGGCATAGTAAGTCCGGAAGAGCCCAAAAACTTGACTAAAAACTGGAATGACTAAGCCAATCAAGGTTAAGAAAAAGCCAGCCAGGATACAGTAAGCTAAAGCGCCTGTCGCACCCGCTAATCGTGCCGATAAGGAACGGAAGACATTGAGTTTATTTCCCCCTGGACTAAAAGCGGCTCCCGGTTTCATCACCAGGACAATCCCTGTATAACCGTCCTCAAATTCTGTCCGAGAGAGTCTCCGCCGCCCGCAGGTTGGATCATTTACATACACGTTTCGTTGGTCAAATCCTTCGACGACGAGAAAATGATTAAAACACCAGAAAACAATATAGGGAGGAGGCTCGGTGGGTAAGATTGTTAACCCTTTCTGATAGCCTTTCGCTTCTAATCCATAACCTCTAGCGGCTTTAAGAATCTGGGAGGCTTTGCTCCCATCCCGAGACACCCCACAGTCTTGACGGAGTTGAGCCAGGGGTTAACTAACAGTCCGTAAATATCTAGACAATTATTGACATAACTGGACATTTTCTATGATATAATTAGGCAATGTCTAGTTTAACCCCCCAAGAAGCAGCTACTCTACTAGGTGTGACGGTCAAAACTTTGCACCG
>NZ_JAVKBY010000282.1:0-18705 GCF_040222985.1 Coleofasciculus sp. F4-SAH-05 | reverse complement strand
ATTCACCGATAACCCAACAACAAAACCCGCCCTCCTCACCGATAACCCAACAACAAAACCCGCCCTCCTCACCGATAACCCAACAACAAAACCCGCCCTCCTCACCGATAACCCAACAACAAAACCCGCCCTCCTCACCGATAACCCAACAACAAAACCCGCCCTTTCTCACCGATAACCCAACAACAAAATCCGCCCTTTCTCACCAATAACGGAACAACAACATCTATCTTTATCTACATAATTGATAAAACATACTCACCTTCATTAACCGCATAATTCTTGGCAACGCTAAACACCAAACCATCGGATTCAGCCTGAACGTCAATTATTTGAGGTAAATCCCCTTCTCGATTAAAACTTAGTAATTGATACAAAGGCTGCTCGGCTTGAATTTGACTGCCCAACGGAACTCGTGATTGAATCATCCCCCCGACTGGAGCATAGTACGGCTGAATTTGGCTTTTTATGGTAAAGTTAACGGATTGAGAGGTTGTCTTCTCTAAGGGCAAATCTGGACAATCGACCAGTTGTTTTTGTGCCAAATAATTTTTGATCCCCAGAACTCCTTTTTTTACCGAATCGGGATTCATTTCCATCCCCGAACCCAGTTCAAGTGTCCAAGACTCAACATCAAACTGAATCGCTTTACCCAAGGCGGCTAATTGCTTCTCTAATGCCAACCACGGCTTCATAAAGGCTTCGTCAAAGGCATCACCATCATATTCATTCATCAAAATTCCGCGATCCAACAGAAAAGCTTTGGCACTTTCCTCACGACTCTGGAAACAATACAAATAATCAATCGCCTGATTGGTGGAACTATGAATATCAATTACATAGTTAGCATCTAAACAAAGGGATTGAAGCTGATAGCGATAGCGTTCAGTAAAAGCAAGTCCGCTAGGAGACTGAAGTTCGTCCAAATGTTGCTCAAAGCTGGATTGAATACGTTCTAGATAATTGCGGCGAATTTCTTCAGGAGAGTGATGCATCTGAAATTCAGCAAACTCAGTTAAATTCTCACATTCTTTTTCGTAGTCCCAAAATATCCGATTCCAATCTTTACCATCGTATGGATTGAAGCGCCCAGTGGCAAATAAATGATTCCGCTGGTTAGTGCCGATGGGATTACAGACAGGAACTAGCCAAATTTCTCCAGTGAGTTGACTATCCTCTAAGGTGCTGAAAAACTCAATCAGTTGGTGAATGACAGCATTGCCAACAATTTCTGAACCATGGAGATTAGCTTGAATGTATGCCTTTTTCCCAGGGTTAGCGCCAATAAACTTATAGACTGGGATCGAGAGGCGATCGCCCGAGGTGAGATGCTGAATCGGAAGGGTTGCAACAGTGGGAACCATAGGGATTGGGTACAGGAAAGTATGAGGGCTAAGGTGTAGGGTGGGCTCAGACGACTAAATCGTTGCTAACATAAGAATCTTAACGGCATCATCTCGATCATTATGGGCAATAGTTTCGGGCATCTGTTTCGGATTACGACTTATGGAGAATCCCACGGCGGCGGTGTCGGTGTGGTGATTGATGGATGTCCACCCCAATTGGAGATTTCCGCCACAGAGATTCAGTTTGAACTCGATCGCAGGCGTCCGGGACAAAGCAAGATTACCACCCCGCGCAAGGAAACCGATACCTGTGAAATTCTCTCCGGCGTCTTTGAAGGGAAAACTCTAGGCACCTCCATTTCTATCTTTGTCCCCAACAAAGATACTCGCCCCCAAGATTACTCAGAGATGGCTCTCAAATATCGCCCATCCCACGCTGATGCCACTTATGATGCTAAATATGGGATTCGCAATTGGCAGGGCGGTGGACGTTCCTCAGCACGGGAAACCATTGGTCGAGTTGCAGCGGGTGCGATCGCGAAAAAAATCCTTAAACAGGTTGCCAATGTGGACATCGTTGGCTATGTTAAACGCATTCATGATTTAGAAGGCACCGTTGATCCCCACACCGTCACCCTGGAACAGGTTGAAAGTAATATCGTCCGTTGTCCTGATAGTGAATGCGCCCAACGAATGATAGAAAAAATCGAGTTAATCCGGCGTGAAGGGGATTCCATTGGTGGGGTAGTCGAATGTGTCGCCCGCAATGTGCCCAAAGGACTAGGAGAACCCGTCTTTGATAAGCTGGAAGCGGATCTCGCCAAAGGGGTGATGTCCCTACCTGCTAGCAAAGGCTTTGAGATTGGATCTGGCTTTGCCGGAACATTACTCACGGGTTCTGAACATAATGATGAATTCTATCTCGATGATACGGCAGAGGTGCGGACAACAACCAACCGTTCTGGCGGCATTCAGGGAGGTATCACAAACGGAGAATCGATTATTTTGCGAGTGGCGTTTAAGCCCACTGCTACTATACGAAAAGAACAGCGTACAGTGACCAGTACCGGTGAAGAAACAATACTAGCAGCCAAAGGACGTCACGACCCTTGCGTCTTGCCCAGGGCTGTGCCTATGGTAGAAGCAATGGTCGCCTTAGTATTATGTGATCACCTACTGCGTCATCAGGGTCAGTGCCATACATTAAAGCCTTAAAATTCCGATGGAAAGCAGTCCTTCCTCTGAGTTCGTTGTCCAATTCTGGGGCGTGCGGGGTAGTATTCCCTCCCCTGGTAAAGAAACCATTCGCTACGGCGGGAACACCTCCTGTGTGGAGATGCGTATCGCTGGCAAACGCCTAATTTTTGATGGGGGTACCGGTATCCGGATGCTGGGGAAACATCTAAAGCCCCAACTCCCGGTTGAAGCCTATTGGTTTTTTACCCATTATCACTGGGATCATATTCAGGGCGTACCCTTTTTTGACCCCGCTTTTATCGAGGGGAATGTCTTGCATATTCATGGCGCTGCACCGGATGGAGTGTCTATGCAGCAGCATTTCAAAGAACGGGTATTGCATTTGAATTCACCGGTGCCGAAACGAGAAATCCAGGCGGATTTGAAGTTCTATGACTTGATCTGTGGCGATACCATGACCCTAGGGGATATTACCATTGAAACCAGTCCCCTGAATCATCCCAATGGCGCGATGGGATATCGGGTAAGTTGGCAGGGACGTTCTGCGGTCTACTGTACCGATACCGAACATTATCCTGATCACTTGGATGAAAATGTACTGAATTTAGCTCGTGATGCGGATATCCTGATTTACGATGCCATGTACACTGACCAAGAATACCACAATCCCAAATCTCCTAAGGTGGGTTGGGGACATTCAACCTGGCAAGAAGGGGTAAAACTTGCCAAAGCCGCTGGCGTTAAGCAACTGGCGATTTTCCACCACGAACCCAATCATACTGATGATAATCTCGATGAAATTGCCATTGAGGTGCAAAGTGCTTGTGAAGGTTCGTTTTTGGCAAAGGAAGGACTCATTATTCCCCTTATTTAGAACACCAGTCCTGCCATCGAAATCAATGCTAGAACCACAACTTCTGTAAAGCCAACTGTCCCTTCTGTACGGCTAAAGAATATCCATTGAATGGGACTATCAATTCACCTGTGTTGATGTGCGACAGATTTAAACTCCTCGATGCCGTTCCGCTGGGATACTGGATTGCTTCACCAGGGAAGTATTTGCTATAAGCAGTGGTATATCCTTTCTGTATATATGGAGTCCCCAATGGAAACGGCAAAGCTGTTTATGAGTGGCAATAGTCAGGCGGTGCGCTTGCCCAAGAGTTATCGCTTTTCTGGGGATGAAGTGGTAATTAAACGATTGGGTAATGGGGTTGTCCTGCTTCCCAAGGAAGACCCCTGGCAGGTCATGTTTGATGCCCTTCAAGATTTCCCAGTGGATCTCCAGCTTGAGCGCGATCAATCACTCCCTGTGGAGCGAGAACCAATTGTATGAAAATTTTGCTGGATACGGATATCTGTATTTATGTGATTAACCGCCCCAAACCCCAAACCCCTAGAACGGTTGCGCTTATATTCCATCGGTGAAGTTGGCATATCGGCAATTACCTATGCTGAGTTACGCTTTGGGGTTGAAAATAGTGCCCGCCCCGAAGAAAATATTGACCGATTGGAACGTTTTCTACTGCCTCTGGAAATTATGCCATTTGATATGGCAGCAGGGCTTTGTTACGGACGACTACGGACTGAACTCAAACGAGTTGGCTTGCTGATTGGCAACAACGATCTGTTGATTGCCAGCCATGCCCTGAGCCTGAATGTTGCGATCGCAACGAATAATGTGCGTGAATTTAGCCGCGTGCCAGGTCTTCAGGTTGAACAGTGGACATAACCTAGTGCAAGAAAGCAGAAATAACTGAACAGCTAATATCTCCCCCAGCTTCCCCAGCTCCCTCTGCTCCCCCTGCTTCATCGTATCTACGAAGCGGCTCTTGTATTTTTGCCGCGCTGCACTAGCAGAAGAGGTTGACAAAAGTTGATTGGGTATGACGACTGGAGAGGCGATCGCATCTCACCTAATCCATCACTATACCTAATGTGGGTTGTCCTTTGAAAATCCGATAGGATAGGAAGTTGGTCTATTGTAAGCGTCTACCCATTAAAAATTGATTATGACTGATTCGATTCGCTTTCTCATGTGCGCTCCAGACCACTACGATGTGGACTATGTGATTAATCCCTGGATGGAAGGGAATATTCATAAGTCCTCGCGCGATCGCGCCGTCGAACAGTGGCACAAGTTGCACCATGTCCTCAAAGATCACGCGATCGTGGATTTGGTTAACCCGGAAAAAGGGTGGCCCGATATGGTGTTTACGGCAAATGCGGGGCTGGTTCTCGGTAAAAATGTTGTCCTGAGTCGCTTCTTGCACAAAGAACGCCAGGGTGAGGAACCCCATTTCAAGCAGTGGTTTGAAGCCCAAGGCTACACTGTCCACGAACTCCCCAAAGAACTCCCCTTTGAAGGTGCAGGTGATGCCCTCCTAGATCGGGAAGGGCGCTGGTTATGGGCAGGCTATGGCTTCCGTTCGGAATTGGATTCTCACCCCTATCTGGCAAAATGGCTGGATATTGAAGTCGTCTCCCTGCGACTCACCGATGAGCGTTTCTATCACCTGGATACCTGTTTCTGTCCCCTGACAGGCGGCTATTTACTCTACTATCCCCCCGCCTTTGATGCGTACTCCAATCGCTTAATTGAAATGCGAGTCGCACCCGAAAAACGTATCGCCATAGACGAAGCCGATGCGGTGAACTTCGCCTGCAATGCGGTGAATGTTGACCAAGTTGTGGTGATGAACAAAGTCAGCGATCGCCTGAAGCAACGGTTGGCTGAGGCAGGGTTTAGAGTGGTTGAAACCCCCCTGACGGAATTCCTCAAAGCGGGTGGCGCAGCGAAATGCTTGACTCTCCGAGTAACGGAACCGGTTCGTACTGAACTCCATGCGAATGTCCCAGTCGAAAGCCGCATGATTCGTTTAGAAGGGCATTTGTTAGACTCTGGATTGATTAGTCGGGCGTTAGATCTGATTGTGGAAACAGGCGGTAGTTTCCAGGTTCTCAACTTCGATTTGGGTGTCCAACGACAAAGTACCTCCAGCGCTGAAATTCGCGTATCAGCACCCTCCCATGATGTGATGGAAGAGGTGATGAGCCAACTGATTGAGTTGGGAGCTGTCGCTCCCGTTCAAGAGGAATGTGATGCGAATCTTGAACCTGTGACTCAATCGGGTGTAGCACCGGATGACTTTTATGTTTCCACGATTTATCCCACAGAAGTCCGGATTAAGGGTGAGTGGGTGAAAGTCCAAAACCAGCGCATGGATGGGGCAATTGCGATCACCCAGATTGACTCCCAGCCTATTGCTTGCTGTAAAATCCTACGGGATCTAGAAGTCGGTGAACAGGTGGTTGTTGGTGTAGAAGGAATCCGCACCGTTCACAAGCCGAAAACCCGTGAACAGCGTGGGAGTGAAGAATTTAGCTTCATGGGTGCTGGCGTCTCTAGTGAACGCCGAGTGGAATTAATTGTCGAGCAAATTGCCTGGGAATTGCGCCAAATTCGCGATCAAGGGGGTAAAGTGATTGTTACCGCAGGTCCGGTGGTGATTCACACGGGGGGTTCTCAACATTTATCCCGTCTAATACGCCAAGGATATGTGCAAGCGCTGTTGGGCGGTAATGCGATCGCGGTTCATGATATTGAGCAATCCCTGATGGGAACCTCTCTGGGTGTGGATATGAAACGGGGTGTCCCGGTACGGGGTGGACACCGCCACCATCTCAAGGTAATTAATACCATCCGTCGTTATGGCAGCATTGCTGGTGCTGTGGAGAAAGGGGCATTGACAAAAGGGATTATGTATGAATGCATCAAGCAGAATGTTCCCTTTTCCCTAGCCGGTTCCATTCGCGATGATGGACCCCTACCGGATACGCAGATGAATTTGATTAAAGCCCAAGCCGACTATGCCAAACTGCTGGAAGGGGCGGACATGATTTTGATGCTATCCACGATGCTGCACTCTATTGGGGTGGGAAATATGACACCATCTGGGGTGAAAATGGTTTGTGTGGATATCAATCCAGCCGTTGTTACTAAGTTAAGCGATCGCGGTTCCTTAGAATCCGTGGGTGTGGTAACAGATGTGGGCTTATTCCTGAGTTTGTTGGTACAACAGTTGGATAAGTTGACCAGTCCTTATCAACAGTCAGCGTAATCGATTGGGCGGTTAGAAACCGCAGCTACACAAACGAAACCCGCCTGCGCGGGTTTCCACAGTCCTAGAGAACTGATGAAGAATGAAAACGATACCCGAACTTCCCAAAACTCTACCCGATCACACCCAACTCCCAGAATCCGATGGTACGTTTGTGAAAAACTTTCAGGAACATCCTCAAAGTATTCTGTTAACCGAGTCCATTGAGCCGATTCTCCAACAACTACACCCCGATGGATACTATGCCATCGGTCAAGACAGTGGTATCTACTGGCGCTTAACTGACCCACCAGAGCGCGGAGCCGAAGCCCCTGACTGGTTTTATGTTGCCAATGTGCCACCCACCCTGGACGGTCAAATGCGGCGCTCCTACGTCCTGTGGCAGGAAATCGTTTCCCCCCTCATCGCCTTAGAATTCGTCTCTGGAAATGGCTCCGAAGAACGAGATTCCACGCCTTATCAAGGCAAGTTCTGGGTTTACGAACAAGCGATTCGCATTCCTTTCTACGGCATCTACGAAGTAGAGCAAGCCAGGGTAGACGTTTATCATCTGTTAGAAGGACGCTACAGGTTGTTACCCGCCAATGATCGCGGACATTACCCGATTGAGCCACTGGGAGTAGAGCTGGGCATTTGGCAGGGACGCTACAAGAACGTAGAACTGCCCTGGTTGCGGTGGTGGGATAGTCAGGGGCATTTGCTGTTGACAGGGGAAGAACGAGCCGAACAGGAACGCCAGCGAGCTGAACGAGCCGAGGGAGAGAATGCTCGTTTGCGGGAGCAGCTCAGGGCTTTGGGGATAGAGCCGGAAACATGATAACGCGATTTGTGGGATCTAGATGATCGCTCGTTCTCGAAATCAAACACTATTGAGAAAATAACGTTCCGGAAACTTTTCTGTAATCATCATTACAGGTTTACCATTGGTAAATACGCGATAGGTACGAGAAAGCAGATTGTCACTCGCCTCAATGTTAAAATACTCCGCTAAACCCTGAGCCGGTTCTTTAGCAGAATCCAAAATTTCTTTAAAGGTTTCCACCTTTTGCTCCAACCAAATCTTACCAATTGGGGTTTTGGTTTTAAACAATTCATGTCTAAAATTATCATCCAGGTGTTCGGGAACCAGGAGGGATTCCGCGTAAATAAAGTTTTGGCGACTAATGCGTCCTTGCAGTAAAATGCGTCTATCAATCACTTCTGTCCCCTCCGCTAACTCCATAATCGGAAGTGATTTGGGAATGGGGATAAGATTTTGGGAGATTTTGACAACCTGGATCTGTTCAAAGAGATAGGCTTCCAGAATATCAGTTAACGTGCCATCGGTAGTGAGTAAAATTCGCTGAAACGTACTCAATGTCGCCGGATTGATATGATGGCGCTCTAGAGACTGTTGTAAATCGTCTCGCATGAGGTGTTCGTTTGCTATTAGTTGGCTCATGGTGTCTGAACTCCTATTTCCCCTATCCACTTGGTTGAATGAAAAACGCTAAAACCGAGGTTTTGTATACAGTTAGCGTTTGTATCACCCTGAAAGTTTACATTTATTTACAACTAAAATTAATGTAACACTCTTGCGACTATTTGACCACCTGAACATAATTGAATAGAGACGTAGCATGCTACGTCTCTACAGTTGGAGGAGATAGCCGTGCTGGGATTTTTCCCACACCCTACACCCAATCTCTATGCACCAACAACCACACCACCGTTCGGATGTAGCACCCGCCATATAAGACGCATCTTGAGACGCTAAGAAAACGAAACTGGGTCTTCCGTAGTTAGTGTGCTAAATTGTTAGTTTGATTGACCAGAATATTTGACAGTTCATTTATCGGTGAGATAGGGCGGGTTTTGCTGTTCATTTATCGGTGAATAGCTGAATTTAGTCCCTAAACCCGCCCCTACATTTGGCTTGGCAATTTCTGCTTGGCTTCCTTAAATAGAGTTGCCATTTGTTGTTGAATCCAGTTGAGGCTAGGGTGGGTAAAATCCCCAGTCTTGTGGTTCAGATTAAGCCGCTTTGATCACAACGACGGCTACCTCGCTATTATGTCGATAAGCACCAAATTGAAAATCCCCGTAAACTTGGGAAATTTTCAACCCACAGGTTTCTAGTAACAATTGGAATTCACCCAGGAAAAAAAAGCGACTTTTCCATAATACCACTTGTTCCCGTTCTAAACATCCGTCGTGAGCATAAATTCGGTAATGTCTATCTTGTTCCATAATCTGGGTGGATGAGTCGAAACGAAAGGTACTCCACATTTCCGTTGTCTTTCCTGTTTCTGGGTTAATTGCCTGTTTAACTTTCATTAGCGCCAGATCATTATTCAACCACTTCTCATCCCGTGCTTCTTCCCAGGTGGGTAGATCAATCACTAATGTCCCCCCATCGGCAAGATGTCGCCGCAGACAATTTAGGCAGGATTTTTGGTCTTCAATTGTTAGGAGATACACAAAACTGCCGAAGGGAACAAAGACAAAGGTAAATTTTTGATTTAAATCAAAATCCCGCATATCGGCTTGATACAAATGTATCCGGTTGCGGGTTGTTTCTGGACTATCTGCCAGTTTATCTTTGAATTTTTGCAGCATAGCCGCCGAGTAATCGATGCCATGGACAATTCGCCCTTTTTCGGCTAAAGGAATTGCCAGTCTACCTGTACCCACAGCACATTCCAGGATAGACTCATGTCCTTCGGTTAAATGAGAATACATCTCAATATCTTTGGTCGTCTTGTGGTACAACCAATCATATAAATTCGGGCGTTCCGGTACTTGGGGAAAGATATCTTTTGTCATGATTTTATTTCACATTTTCAACGGTGTTTGTGTCTTTATTGATTCAAATTAAACCATCGGCTTTCATCCAGTCAATTGTCTGAGCAAATGCGGCAATGGTTTGTTTGATATCTGCGGCTGAATGGGCTGCCATGGTGACACTGCTTAGGGAAATATCGACTCCACAGAGTAACAAACCCCGGCGCAAACTTTGACGCAGTTCTGGGTTTCCCCGACGCATTAACTGGCGTAAATCCCACTGATACGGGTCAAAATCAGCCGTTTTCAGGTGATGGATAGTGTGACCAATTAAGAACTTGATACAAGAAAATTCGCCGTATACTACCCAGTCGAGATGGTATTGGTCAATTATTTCATTTAAACCCCGACGCAGGTTTTTGGCAAGTTGATTAACCTGGGCTTGAGGTTCACCCGTTTTCACGATTTTCAACATCGCAATTCCCGCCGCTGCCGATAATGGGTTGGCGTTAAAGGTTCCTAAATGGGATACTTTTTTACCTTGACCTAGTTTAGCCTGTTCCCGTTTAGAAATTAAATTTAAAATCTGCTTTTTTCCCACCACTGCTCCCCCCGGTAATCCCCCCGCCAACACCTTGGCTAGGGTGGTTAAATCTGGCATAACCTGATAATAGGCTTGGGCGCCGCCAGGAGCAATCCGAAATCCGGTGATAATTTCATCGAAAATTAATAGTACACCATAATGTTGGGTGAGTTCTCGTAACTGATGCAGAAACTCACCATTTGTGGGAATTACCCCAGAACAAGCCCCTGTGGGTTCTAAAATAATACAAGCGATATCGGGGTCAGTTTGTAACCATTTTTCCACGGCATGAATATCGTTGGGTGGACAAACAATTGTCATGTCGCTAATACTCTGATAAATTCCCGATTCTGGTGTTTCATTTGCACCTAAAATCACGGAATCATGCCACCCGTGATAATGTCCAACAAATCTGATTAGCTTTTTTTTACCCGTGTATGTGCGTGCGAGTCGAATTGCTAGCAAATTGGCTTCTGTTCCCGAATTGGTAAACCGTACTCGTTCGGCGGAAGGGATTAATTCCATCACCAAGTTTGCCCATTCGATTTCCAGGGGATGACAGGCACTATAGTGGGTTCCGTTTTGGATTTGTTGGGTTACCGCTGCCACAATTTCCGGGGGATTATGTCCGAGTAATAATGCGCCATTTCCGCCCCAATAATCGATGAATTCTTTGCCACAAATTCCTGTTTTTTTTGACCCTTGGGCTTGTTGGATGTAAATGGGGAAGGGTTCGGTATAGCGCCCATCACTGGTGATGCCATCGGGAAAAATAGTATTTGCCTGTTGTGCCAGGTTTTTGTGGTTTTGAAACTGCTGGTGATATCGTTCTAAGATTGTTGGCATTGATGTTTTCCTCTACTGGTTGTAGAGACGCGCCATGGCGCGTCTCTACACAATGGATGTTTTTTCATCGAATAGGTATAAAAAATATTCGTAACGTTCACCCAAATATAATTCCGCTTTCTGGATCAAGTTTTCCAGGGTTAAATTCGATGGGTATTGGTGAAATATATCTGACTGGTGGAATAGGGGATATAAACTTGTCATGGCGAGGATATAGAACAAATCATGATCCATTTTATAGCTGCGGCGTCTTTCTGAAGACCAATCCTGATTAATTTCTTGTTTATATTTCTTGAGTAAGAACAGGTAAGGAATAAAACAATTCCACAACTTATTCGTAATTGTCTTAATCTCCGCTGTAGTCGCTTGGGGAAAATAGCCGCTAATCAACTCAAAGAGTGGATCGTATTTCAGGAGATTGTTAAGGGTATAAATTTCCAACACCGAAGGGGTACCAAATTTAGCCACGGTTCGGTATACCACAGAGCCTAATTCTCGTAACGCTTGCAAGGTACGCAACTCTTCCGGTATTTCTGCCATCTGTCGCGTGGAATCTAAGTCGGTAAAGAGTACCTCTTGGCGCTGAAAATCGTACTCAAAATTAGACCATTCGGGGGAATATCGGTATAATCCAGCTAGGGTAAAGTCGCGCATACTTTTGCCGATTTTTCGGGCAAGAATATTAATGGTTTCTAACCGAGTGGTTTCACAGGTTGGATCACCCTCAATTCCTAAAGACTCACGGATGCGATTATAATAGTTATCGGCGCCAGGATTCGTACCCCGTTGAGTGGCGCTGCCAAACTGCACCTCCGATAACCGATAAGGCGCCGTATCGGGTACTAGAGAAATAACCGCACCCATGGGTTTACCCAGAAATCGATAATTCTCTGCATACTGAATCACGGCGACGGGAACAATCGTGGGTACACCGTTTTCCACTAGGATTTCGGCACTACGATACTCCAGGAGAGCGCGACTGTGGAGAATTCCACCCACGGGAGCCGGATCACTATAAACAAAGGTGTAGTCTCCCTCTGAGTTGAAGCCGAAATGGGGATAGGTGGCAAAACTTTCTAGGGGTTTCGTGGTTGGGGGGATGGGAGTTTCGGTGAAGGAATCTAGGAGTGGATCTCGATGACGACTGGTATCGGGGGGATTCCAAGCGCCTACTCCTTTAAGTTTGGCGGCTCTGAGTTTATAGTTGGGATTGGCAACTAAAGCGGCTGGCTCATTCAATTTATGCCATGCCATTCTGCCACGGCGAGGGAATTCCGGGATGCGTTGCCAACTGGCAAGCTCAATCAGGGTTTCAAATTCGCGATCGCTAAGATCAAGACCTGGAAAACGATGGGTGATAGTATAATCTAGGCTTGGTGTGGTCATTTGTCAAAACACTGATTTCACGGATTTATTGTCTAGATGGCGGTAGGGGCGTGAGAGTTTGTTGACACTGATTACACAGAGAATTTAGTTCTCTCATCTTCAGGGTAGGATTGGGATTTTAACGGGGGTTGGTTTGTCTCATTTGTTCTTTGTTATTGGTAATGGATTCCGGGGGAGTTTACACAAGCTATCCGAGTTAGGTTTATTTCGAGCAACTGACTTAATTTAAACGGTGCCGACGGTTAAGACTTCCAATATGCCGTAATAGAAATCATCGCAATTGAGGATATAGGTTTCAGACAGGGGATTAAAATATTCACTCCATTGATTTAACTCTGCCTGGGAAAGATAGGGAGCGGCAATTTTTGTATACAATTGGGCATTTCCTGTAATGTAATGCTTGGCGGCTGGCGAGAGCGGCGGCAGTAGCTGTAGGGCATAGGATGTAGTGGAAATGTTGGCAAATCCAGCTTGTCGAAAAATACCATGGGATTTTCGCCCAAAATAGTTATCAAAATAGTGTTCTGGGGTTCTTGACTCAAAGGCTTGGGCAACGGCTAACATGACTTTGCCCGATAGATAAGGGCTGATCGGATGCACAATAAACATACCATCATCCCAGCTGCGATCGGCAATTCTGCCGCCTTTTTTGGTGATTTGTTTTTGCTGGGCTAAGACGGCGTGAATATCGGCTAAATACGGGGAACAACCGCTGATAAACACTAAATCAAAGGTTTCATCGGCAAAGGATAGATTCCTTAAATCATCTACTCGATATTCAATTATGTCTTTGAGCGGGTGCTGCTCTAGATTTTGCCTTGCATACTCAATCCAGCGTGAGTCGATATCTACCCCAATCACTCGCCCGTTGGGTTTGACTTTTTCGGCAAACATAGAGGACCAAAGTCCAGCCCCACAGCCTAAATCTAGCACCCAATCCCCCGGTTTTAGCTGCAAATCATTAACGATTTGTTGGCGATGTTGTTTTTTAGCCAAATGGTGATCAAGTTGCCATTCAATATTGAGAAGTTCTAGCTCTTTGATTCCTGTACCGTGTTCCATTTAATTGGTCATTTATTGAAGTTTTCAGATTAATACGGGAATTATGCAGCTACACCATAGGTTCACGGTGCGTTACGCTTCGCTAACGCACCCTACGTAAGTATTAATCAATTTGTACTTTCCATGCTGTTTTGTGTTGGGTGATCCTGACAGGTTGGGGAGCGCTCCAATGAGTACCAATGACGAGAATATCTGTATCGCCGACATGGTTGAGAAATTCTCGTCGAGTTGTCTCGGCTTGCTGGGGAGAGGTATCGGCAACACATTTCCAGTCGGGGTGCATACATTGGCAGGGATGGTGCATAATATCTCCTGTAATCATGGCGTTCTGTCCTTGGGAGGAAATGGCTACACTAGAATGTCCAGGAGTATGACCGGGTGTTGGGATTAGTTGCAATTCTGGGGTAATTTGATAATTAGAATCCACTAAGTCTACCAATCCGGCGGCAAAGATGGGTGCGACAGAATCCCCAAAGGCTTTTGCCCAGAAATCGTCCTTTTGACTCCGACAATAGTCAAATTCAGGCTGGGTAATTAGATAGCGAGCATTGGGAAATGTGGGTATCCATTCCCCGTTCACGTTCATCGTATTCCAACCGATATGATCATAGTGCAAGTGGGTACAGACGACGATATCCACTTGTTCACGCTGGAAACCAGATTTAGCTATATCTTCAAGAAAGGGTTGATTGAGTTGGTTAAAGACTGGCTCTGAGCGTTGTTTATCATTGCCCAAACAGGTATCAATGATAATTTTATGCCCATAAGATTCAACTAGCAGTGCCTGAACTCTAAATTTCAGTGTACCGTCTGGCTCAACAAAATGGGGTTGGAGCCAGTCGAAGTCGGGGGCTAAGTTTTCTGGTGTCGCATCGGGGAGGCTAAATGATGCGTCTACTGATAAATCCAGTTCAATTACTGGGGTAATGGAAACATTCCCTATTTTCCAATTCATTCCTTTTTTCCTTCACTGCAATTAAGTTAAGTCGGTTGGTGGAAATAAATTTAACCCGGTTAAGTTGTGTAAACTCCCCTGAAATCCTTACCAATGACAAATGACAAGTTAGACGAAATAATCACCGTTAAAATCCCAATCCTACCCTGGAGATGAGAGAACTAAATTGTCTGTGTAATCAGTGTCAACAAGCTCTCGCGCCTCTACCTCCATCTGGACAATAAATCCGTGAAATCAGTGTTTTGACAAATGACGAGTTCCACCATTAACGTTTATTGTGCTTACCTATTTACCTGACTTTTCACCGGAAGTCTAGAAACCTGATTCGGGGCGGGTTTAGTTACATCTGGGTGCAACCGAAAAGATAGTAATAAAACCCGCCCCTACAGACTAAAATGGCACGTCTGAAACACCCACGTTGCGTCACATACCGTGAAACGTCAGACTTACTTATGATGTCCAAGCTTGGCGATAAAATACACCTTTGCCTAAATTATTATCGGTTTCGCTGGGGTGGAATTCATGGTGATTCCATACTGAGTCATAGCCGCCTTCTTTAATAATCGAATCCGACACCTTAATTAGGGGGCGGTATTGATGATGTTCTTGCCCTGCTTGAATAAAGGGGACATTATTAACCGCGTTATAAGAACAGTGCATTAACAGACGAGATGTATCAGAAGCATTGAACCCAGAACTATGGAGGGTGTTGGCGTGAAAAAATATGGCGTCTCCGGGTTCTATTTCGCAGTACACTACCTCAAATTCTGCCAATATTTTGGCTAATCGCTTGGGTTCGGGAATATTCTGGTATCCCTGATCTTCTACAATTATATGATTAATCCGACCCAGTAAATGAGATTTCTTGATCACTTGCAAACAGCCATTATCTTTATTGGTGGGGCTGAGGGCAATGGTACAAGTGAGGAGTTGGGGAAACAGACAGCCATCTTGATACCAATGATCGTAGTCTTGATGCCATGCTAAACCACTATTTCCGGGCTGAACTTTGACGATTTTTGAGTGCCAATGGTAACAGGGTTCGCCGAGTAAGGCTTCGGTGGCATCCACCATCCGAGCGATTCGCGGAATTACGCCGAATAGGGTGTTTCCGAGTTCTGTCCAAACCGAAACCCGAAAGTTATCACCCTGTTTATTGGTATTTCTTTGTGTCCAGTAACCGTTAAGATTTGGATCGTTTTCTAGTAATCGTTGTAAAGGCTCTATCTCCTCTGACTCAAAAAATTGGCGGATGATAATAAACCCATCCTGGTGATACTGGTTTACCTGATCGGCAGAGAGGGGGCGAGAGGTGAGCAGGGGTGGGTTTGACTCAGGGATTGAATTTGAGAGTGGTGATTTTTGCGTCAGATTCATGCTTTTTGATTAAATGTCACAGGTTATTAATGAGAAATGTTTCGGGAAGCTTCTGCATAAGCACTTTTGAGGGGAACGGTTAGTTTTCCGCCGTCGATGGTAATGGTTTGTCCTGTCATGTAACTGAGTTGATCCGATGCCAAACAAGTTACTAAAGCGGCGACTTCTTCGGGTTTACCCATCCGTGCCATGGGAACAGCAAACGCTAATTTATCTCTAGCCGTTTCCACCGAAATTTCTGTCGCCGCCGCCATGTTTTCGGCTAGGTTCAACATCGCACCTGTGGCAATTACTCCCGGACAAACGGTATGAATTAGCACATTATGTTCCGCCAACTCTGCCGCGATCGCGCGACTAAAAGCGGCTAATCCAGCTCGGAAGGTTGTGGAAATCAACAGATCGCCTCTGGGTTGTTCGACGGCGCTGGTGGCGATATTAATGACTCGCCCCCAACCGCGCTCCATCATCCCGGATACGACTCCTTTTATGAGTCGAATTGCACTCATGAGTACCAACTGATAGGCATTATCCCAATCGGAATCCTTTAATTGGGAAAGACAACCAGCGGGAGGGTTGCCTGTATTATTCACTAAGATATCGATCGCACCGAGTTGAGTTTGTACGGTTTCCAGCAGTCGTTCTATATCCGACTTCACACTCAAATCGGCGACGACACCGATAATCTTGCTATGAGTTTCTGCAGCTAAGGTTTGACGAGTTGCTTCAAGGGTTTTTGGGTTGCGGCTGCATAGAGCCACAATTGCTCCTTCTTGCGCTAGAGATTTCGCGATCGCTTTTCCTAATCCTTGGCTACTGGCACAGACTAAGGCTACCCGATCCTTTAATCCCAGATCCATAATTTAATCCCATTACTACCATTACTAAGACTTTTAGGTGTGGGCGAGTACCGGTTCACGGGAGCGGGTTACCGTTGGTTTGAGTTGAAAACTATTTGGCTCTAGCACATCCTGATGCACCACTTGCCAGAAACGATTCCAGAAGGCAATGCCGTGATGAAAGGTATCAAGCATTGATTTAATCTGATGATCGTCAGAGCAGGAATTCATCCCCATAGTTATTGCCCGTTTAATGTGTTCCGGTTCAACTTGAAAATGTTCTTGGAAATAGGCAGTCTGTCGTAATTCTTCCCGACTACACTCATCAGGCTGCAAACATTCAAATACATGAGAGATATTGTGTTCCGCCAAAAGCTCGAAACCGAGGAAAAATCCGGCAATCTCATAGTCATTATTGGCTTCGAGCAGTCGTTGTCTAAAGGGTTCCAGAACTTGATCCAGTTCAATTGTTGGATAAGCCAGTATGTCGTTTTTATCCATACCTGCTTTCTTATATGCCTCTAGCAGTAGAACAGAGTGAACCTGATCGGGAACTCCATTTCCCAATTCTTCATTAACTGTCTGGGCGACATAGCTGCGATTCCGATGATTTTGCAGCAAGGGCAGGGCTAAACAGAGAAAATCGGCGGCAAAGACACTGAAATGATACCAATAGGCAGCGACTCGCACAGCCGATGTAGCGGCTTGAATAATAGACAGTTCATGAACAGAGGTGTTGGCAAGCCAAGCCTGTTGTGATACAATTTGCTTAACTAGATTTTCCCAGTTTTCTATAGTGTTATTCTGGTTAAATAACGAGTTTTTACTGTGGTTCATTGTTGCTGAAAAATAGATGGAATATGCTATATCTATCTGTTGTTGTATCCCTGTGGAAGAATAGTCCTTGCCCACTATACCATCAAGTGGCTAAAATCACTCAACCGAAAAATGTAAATTTTTGTACACTTGTTGTTCAAATCAATGTCTCTTTTTAGGGTGGTATCGGTGCGGATTATTCCAAGTGCAAGAGAGTCGGTTAATTATTGTCGTAAATCTCTGTTGCGGGAAATCACTCTAGCTTGATGAAACATTGCCGCAAGTTCAGCACGAGTGGCTGGTTTATTGGGATTGAGTAAATTTCCTTGAGGATAGCCAGTGACTAAACCCGCTTTTACCGCCGCCGCGACATTAGCGATCGCGTAATCTGGTATTTTGTTGTTATCTGCGTATTGTTTTAAGGTTTTACTGGGTTCGGCTGGGGGTTTCAGGTTTAGGGCTTTAGCTAAGACAACTAAGGCTTCAGCACGGGTAATCGGTTGGTTGGGACGAAATTTATAATCAGGGTATCCGATAATTATTCCCGCTTTAGCCACCGCCTTAATTGCTTGAGCACCCCAGTAATTGGGCGGTAAATCCTTAAACGCGATCGCACGTTGCTTTGGTTTAAGAGCAAATCCCTGCTGTAGCATAACGGCTAACTCTCCACGGGTGGCAAATCGCTGCGGTTTAAATTCGCCCTGGGGAAAACCCACCACAATATCCCGCTTTGCCAAAGCTGCGATCGCATTTTTTGCCCAAAAGTCATCGGGAACATCCGAAAATTCTACCGAGGGAGTCGGTGTTGTTGGAGTCGGAAATGGGGTTTGCTGAGGCGTTGGAGATGTTCGATTAACTTGAACTCTTTCTGGCTCTCCTGCAACCTGGCGGCGAGACGTGCCTTGGCTCGTCTCTACAGGGCAAGATGTTATCTCAGACTCCGATAACTCAGGAGTCGTCGGCGTGGGTTTAGTGGGTTCTGGGGATTCCGGGGTTGAGTCAGGTTGAGGCGAGGGCGGGGAAAATCCCAAGTCTTGCAGAATTTGCTGTTTTTGTTCTTTACCCATCGCCCAATAGAAAATACCGCCAATTGTTGTCAATGTCACAATAATCGCAATCCACTCGTCCAAATCGAGAGGAGATGGGGGTTCTGGCGGATAGGGAGGGGACATAGCGATCGCGTAACCCATGAAACATATACGCTCTTACAGGAGATTAGCGATCGCGTCTGGATAATTCACTGTGCCTTTTGCGATGATCTGAGTGGAGCAATTCATGCGATCGCACTCTATCTTTATCTAAAATAGGGCTTACAGATGCAGGGAGATGATAAGGATGACAACGGTGACAACTCAGCCTAAAATTACCTGGGAGAAGCTACCCGATGATTTTCCCTTACCTGATGATCCTGTGGATA
>NZ_JAVKBY010000275.1:0-13855 GCF_040222985.1 Coleofasciculus sp. F4-SAH-05 | reverse complement strand
TTGTATTTTTGCCGCGCTGCACTAGGGCGCGGCTGGTAGTCTGCTTCGTCGGAAAATCACTGCCAGTCTTGAATTGAGCCTATACTACAAAATCATACTACATTAGCAGTGTGGGGATTCACCTTAAGTTGACACCAATGGCAAGGATGGTGCCCCTACATGATCATGATTCAACGGATTAAACATCATTTTGCCGCCATTGAAGCGGGATGAAAATCCATCCATTTGGTTGGCGCGATCGCAGAGACGAAACCTTGATAGGATTCGCCAACAATTAGACCAAACACAGGATATTTTAAATCGCTATACAATTAACCTAAACCAGCTTGACTTTCAAGCTCGCACCATTGATATTAATCTGAGTAACTATAAAAAACGAGTCGCCCGAATCGCCAAAAAATCAGAAATTGACTTATGATTTTTAGACGAATTTAGCGAATTAGTCACCGATAAATACCTGCTGCAAATCCACAAAGACACCGAGAATCTGGAAAGCGGACTCAGACTACTCGAAGACACCATTAACGCCATTCGCTCTCGTGTAGAATTAGATAAAGCAGAACGCGATCGCAACTTCCAAGATACCGTGGCTGTAATCGCTGTCGGCTGGACAGTTGGTTCCTTTGTCGCCTCTTTAGACAAGCTAGGTGAGGACAAGCAAGACCCAATTCGGTTGCTAATTTATGATTCTCAACTTGTTCCTAAACCTTGGGTTGAACCCGCTATCCCCCTTACTTACACCCTAACTGTAACCTTGGCTGCGGCTTTAGTAACCTGGCTAATTCCCCCCTCTTTCTCAAAAATGGCTACTATTCCCCACACCCCACACCCCATTCGGCATCCATAAAGGGGGTAGTTAACCCGGATTTGGTATAAGGTACAGGGGGTTTGGTCCCCAAAACCCTACGGCTTAATCGACCATTCTATCGAACTAACGTTGATCATGTCTCAACCGCCAAAACTATACGAAGGCAAAGCCAAAATCCTTTATCCGACGGAAGATCCAGAGATACTCCTAAGCGTCTACAAAGATGATGCGACTGCCTTTAATGCCCAAAAGCGAGGTCAAATCGTCGGTAAAGGCGAAATGAATTGCGCGATCGCGGCTCACTTGTTTAAGTTTCTGGAATCTCAAGGGATTCGTACCCACTTCATCGACTGTCCCACCTCCAACCAGATGCGCGTCAAGCGGGTGACAATCTTGCCAGTGGAAGTTGTGGTCAGGAACATTGCCGCAGGGAGTCTGTGTCAACAAACTGGATTACCCCTGGGTAAAATCCTGCCTCAACCCTTGGTGGAATTCTACTATAAGAAGGACGAATTAGGAGATCCCTTGCTCACCCGCGATCGCTTATTACTCCTAGAACTGGCAACATCCGACCAACTTAACCAGCTAGAACAACTAGCATTACAAGTTAACCAGAGTCTCACCGCCTTTTTCCAAGACTGCGGTATTACCCTAGTGGACTTTAAGCTAGAATTCGGCATTGATGCCAACCAACAGTTGCTCTTAGCCGATGAAATTAGCCCCGATACCTGTCGTCTGTGGAATCAAGCGGAAACTGATCCCCAACAGCGCGTCATGGACAAAGATCGCTTTCGTCGGGATCTCGGACAGGTTGAACAAGCCTATCAGCAAGTTCTAGAGCGAGTGCTAGCCCAAGACAGCAGAAAGTAGAAGGCAGAGGACAGAAAGCTGTAAGGTTGATGATGTCTGCTTTTTTCTGTGCTTGTTAACGGATAGGTATGGGTAGCCAAGCCGTGCTAGGACATCGGTCAAGAAACCGGGTTTCTTTGGGTGAAAGCTTGATATGAGACTTTTCATCTTCACTCTTAACCCGGTTTCTCATAATACTCGGCGCTCTAGGGGGAATTAATGGCTTCAGAGTAAGCGAGGTGATGAAAATCCTGGTATTTTGTCCTTTATCAGTTAAATGATGACATCTTAAGTTTAAAGCAACTCCAGGTCAGATCCTAAGTCAACTTAATCAAGCTTGTCCAGTAGCCAATCGCTCAACTGAGTAACAAGCAGTGAACAACGGATAAAAGCTGATCGCAATCTTTGCAATCAACGTGGTGTGTGGACGTGTCAAAAAATCTGAGGATCATGCGCTTATCTCCTTTATTAACGGCAATTCTCGCGGTAACGGCTAGCATCGGTTTATCAAACTCCCCTAGCCATGGGCAAACAACTGACCAACCTATCCGCGACTTTGAACCTAGTCAACGGGATGGGTTAAAAGACCATGAGAAAATGGGGATGCCAGACTACCCCGAAGCAACAACGGCTCAACATTGGCTGAGTGAAGCCGTTAATGAAACTAGCCAATCGACAACAAACAGTCCTAAAGGTGAGGTAGAATCGATTTCCCAGCCGATTCAGGACAATCCAGCGATTCATAAAATTGAGGTGGATTCAACGCCATTAACATCGGTTCAACCAACACATCAGGGGGGAATTCATCATCATGACGTTTCTTCTCCTCAGTTCGCTCAAGTTATTGACGAACCCTCTATAGAAACCAGCGAATCGACAACAGACAGTCCTAGAGGTGATGTAGAATCGATTTCCCAGCCGATTCAGGACAATCCAACGATTCATAAAATTGAGGTAGGTTCAACACCATTACCATCAGTCACACCGACACATCAGGGGGGAGTTCATCACCAGGGTATTTCTTCTCCTCGATTCGCTCAAGTTATTGACGAACCCTCTATAGAAACCAGCGAATTGGCAAAAGATAACCCTACCAATGAGACAGAATCAACCTCCCCGCCGATTCAGGTCAATTCGACACAATCAACAATTAACCCCACAACCCTAAATCATCTAGCCATTCATACCATAGCGACGCCAACGATAACACCAACGCCTCCCCTAATTGCCCAAGTTCAAGTTCCCCCAACTGACGCACCAACGCCGCCCACCAATCAGCCAGAACCACGAGTTCTTGTATCAGAAGTCGTCATTGACTTTCAGGATTACACTGGACCGCAAGAGCAACTGGAAAACGAGATTTTTCGAGCCATTAGCACTCGACCCGGATTAGCCACCACTCGCTCTCAATTACAGCAAGATGTGAATGCCGTCTTTGCCACAGGTTTCTTCAGAAGTGTGGACGTTGTACCCCAAGATACTCCTTTAGGCGTGCGGATTAGCTTTGTGGTCGAACCTAACCCCGTACTGCGTCAGGTGGCGGTGAATACGGTTCCGCCAGAAGCCGAAGCGCGGGTTCTACCTCAGGAGGTGGTTGATAATATCTTCCAACAGCAATATGGTGAGATTCTCAACCTGAATGACCTCCAACAAGGCATTCAACGATTAAACGAATGGTATCAAGCAGAAGGATATGACCTAGCTCAAGTTGTTGATGCCTCAGATGTGAATGATGATGGCATTGTCACCGTGACTGTGGCAGAAGGTGTAATTGAAGAGATTGCCGTCCGCTATCTCGATGAAGAGGGAGAACCAATCCTGAATGACGAAGGTGAGCAAATTCGCTTACTCACGGCAGAGGATGAACCCATTGGCGGACGCACTCGCCCCTTTATCATTACGCGAGAGATGCAATTGGATGAAGGGGATGTATTTAACCGCCAAATTGCTGAACGGGATTTGCGACGAGTTTTTGGTCTCGGACTCTTTGATGACGTGCGCCTATCCTTTGCCCCGGGAACTGATCCCCGTCGGGTTGTGGTGGTAGTCGATGTGATTGAGAAAAACACAGGCTCCCTGGCGGCTGGGGCGGGAGTTAGCTCCGCCAGTGGCTTATTTGGTACAGTTAGCTATCAGCAACAAAACCTTGGTGGCAATAATCAAACCCTAGGAGCAGAATTCCAGGTGGGAGAACGCGCCCTACTGTTTGACCTTCGTTTTACCGATCCTTGGATTGCTGGCGATCCCTTCCGCACATCCTATACTGTGAATGCCTTCCGACGCCGCTCGATTTCCTTGATTTTCGATGGCGGTGACCCCGAGGTCGAACTCCCTAACGGTGACCGTCCGCGTGTGGTGCGTACAGGGGGTGGAATTAATTTTACTCGTCCATTATCCCGTGACCTCTATAGCCGTTCTGAATGGACAGCCTCAGCCGGATTTGAATTTCAAAATGTGTCGATTCGGGACTCTGATGGTGACCTGACTCCAGAGGATGAACTGGGTAACGATTTAAGCTTCAGTGGCGACGGTGAAGACGACTTGTTTACCCTGCAACTGGGGGCGGTACGCGATCGCCGAAATAATCCCCTACGACCCACGAGTGGTTCTCTGCTCAGATTCGGCGTTGAACAGACGATTCCGATTGGTCAAGGGAGTATCTTTCTTAGTCGCCTACGCGGGAGTTACAGTTACTATCTCCCCGTAGAATTTACCAATTTTACCGAAGGAGCCGAAGCCCTTGCCTTTAACGTGCAAGCCGGAACTGCGATCGGAGACTTACCCCCCTACGAAGCCTTTTCTATCGGTGGTAGTAACTCAGTGCGCGGTTACGATGAGGGAGAAGTAGGTTCAGGTCGCAGCTTTATCCAAGCCACTGCCGAATACCGTTTCCCGATTATCTCAGTCGTCGGCGGTGCTTTATTTGTGGACTTTGCCAGCGATCTCGGCACCGGTGATGATGTACCGGGTGAACCTGCTGTGGTGCGCGATAAACCCGGAACTGGCGTTGGTGTCGGGATTGGTATCCGAGTCCAATCTCCCCTGGGTCCGATTCGAGTGGATTATGGGTTTAATGATGAAGGAGACAGCCGTCTCCATTTCGGTATTGGAGAACGCTTTTAACGGTTGAGGGAGATGGGGGAGATGGGGAAGATGGGGAAGATGGGGAAGATGGCAGATAAAATTTCTATTCCCTGTTCCCTGTTCCCTGTTCCCTATTCCCTGACGAATGACGAATGACGAATGACGAATGACAAATGACGAATGACAAATGACGAATGACGAATGACGAATGACAAATGACAAACTACACTTTGGGTGCTGCTTTTGAACGATCAGGGATTGGATTGCACAGTGGAATCACCACCACTGTTGGCGTCTTGCCTGCTGTGGCTGGGATGGGACGTTATTTTGTCCGAGTTGACTTGCCAGGAAAACCTGTGATTCCAGCGCGAGTAGAGGCTGTCTCTACTACGATGCTTTCGACTCAGTTGAGGGCGGGAAATGGTGAGACTTCTGCCGACTCCGAGGTGACGGTGAGAACCGTCGAACACCTCCTCGCCGCCCTCGCCGGGAGTGGAGTGGACGATGCTTGTATTGAAATTGACGGATCAGAACTTCCCCTGTTGGATGGTTCGGCGTTGGCTTGGGTCAAAGCCATTCAGGAGGTAGGAATTGTTGAGAGTGAACATCCCCAAAACTCGTCTCATCTATCTCCCCTGTTTTCCCCTATGTTTGTTGGGGAACCCATCTGGGTTTGTCGAGACGATGCCTTTGTCGCCGCCTTACCAGCACCGATGACTCGATTTACCTACGGCATTGATTTTGAGAACCCAGCGATTGGCAATCAATGGCATAGCTGGACACCGGGACACGAGCATTTTGCTGACGCGATCGCACCAGCACGAACCTTTGGTTTAGCCAACCAAGTTGACCAATTACGCGATCGCGGTTTAATTAAAGGCGGTAGCTTGGAGAATGCCCTAGTTTGCGACGATCAGGGCTGGTTGAATCCACCCTTGCGATTTTCAAATGAGCCAGTGCGTCATAAACTTTTAGATTTAGTAGGGGATTTGAGTTTATTGGGAAAATTTCCTGTCGCTCACGTCCTTGCCTACAAAGCCAGTCACACTCTGCATATTCAATTGGCGAGATTACTGGCTCAACAAATCGGCGCAGGGGATGTCAGTCGTCAATCATCAGCCGTCATTGGCACTTGATCACCACTGGCAATTAAACCCTTGCTGCTCCAAGTTCCTTGTGTAGCGGATGCAAAATGAAATGACTAGGATTTAATCCGCTTGCCGTCTGGATACGTTTACAGATTCACTCACCTGGTCACTGAACGCTGCTCATTGGTACTCGTTTTTATCCTAATTTACTCATGTCTACCTTGATTGACGTTAACACTCACGATGATTCCACTGACAATGCCAACTCTAATCAGTCTGAATCATCCACTAAAACAGTTTTCACGGTTGAAGACATTCATAAGATCCTGCCCCATCGCTATCCTTTTGCCTTAGTTGACCGCATTATTGAATATGTTCCGGGAAAGCTAGCGGTTGGTATCAAGAATGTCACCTTTAATGAACCCTATTTCCAAGGGCATTTTCCGGGACGACCGATGATGCCGGGGGTGATGATTGTAGAAGCAATGGCTCAAGTTGGTGGCATTGTTTTAAAACAAATGGCTGATATGGATAACGCCTTATTTGTTTTTGCCGGAATTGATAAAGTTCGCTTTCGTCGTCCTGTCGTACCGGGTGATCAACTGATCATGACGACGGAACTCATATCGGTCAAACGCCGTCGTTTTGGAAAGATGCAAGCTCGTGCAGTCGTTGACGATCAGCGAGTTGCAGAAGGGGAATTGATGTTTTCTCTAGTCGAATAAACCTCTCTGGCGCTATCCCCAATTCGGGTTAGCGCTCCCGGATTCTTTATCCTGTCGCACTTGAATTAATAGAGGCGTCGGTATAAATTATTATACCTGAAATTTCTGCGATCGCTTACCCTTATATTTAATCCTACGGCTCACCCAAATTTACTATGTTCCCTGTTCAACCTCCCTTTGACGTACCAGCCTGTTCACAACTCAAATAGGATTGCTCTATGGCAACAACATTGATTCATCCGACTGCTGTAATCCACCCTGGTGCCCAACTGCATCCAACGGTTCAAATTGGCGCTTATGCGGTCATTGGCGACAATGTAAAAGTGGGTTCACAGACGAAGATCGGGGCGCACGTAGTTCTCGAAGGACCGACTGAAATTGGGGAGAGAAACCAAATCTTTCCTGGGGCTGCAATTGGCTTAGAACCACAAGATTTAAAATATGATGGGGCACCAAGTTGGGTAAGGATTGGTGATGATAATCGGATTCGGGAATATGTGACGATTAACCGAGCAACGAGGGCGGGAGAAGCGACGGTAATTGGCGATGGCAATTTGTTGATGGCTTATGTTCATGTGGCTCACAATTGCGTGTTAGAAGACTCCGTGATTATCGCCAATGGCGTCGCCTTAGCGGGTCATGTTCATATTGAAACAAAAGCCACTATTGGCGGCGTTTTAGGCATTCATCAATTTGTCCACATTGGGCGTCTAGCGATGGTGGGGGGAATGAGTCGCATTGATCGAGATGTACCCCCTTATATTTTAGTCGAAGGCAACCCGGCACGAGTGCGATCGCTCAATTTAGTGGGGTTGAAACGAATGGGAATTAATGGTGAAACTCTAGGAGAATTAAAAAAGGCATTTCAGACACTCTATCGCTCTAATTACACCTTCAATCAAGCCTTAGAACAACTCCATCTAATATCTGAGCATGAACAGGTACAATACCTACGCCTATTCTTAGAGCGATCGCAATTACCGGGGCGGCGTGGTTCGATTCCAGGGCGTCGTTTTCATCATAGTCAAGACACGGAGAAGTGTTAAGTGTTGACCCTTCACTTCGCTCAAGGGAACCTGGTTTGTAGTAGTGCTATATCCTTTGAAATGGTGCGTTACGCTGCGCTAACGCACCCTACACCTGTGACAAATGACGAATGACAAATGACAAATGACAAATGACAAATGACAAATGACCAAAAAAACAATTTTTATCAGTACGGGTGAAGTCTCCGGTGATTTGCAAGGGGCAATGCTCATTGATGCCCTAAAACAGCAAGCCAAGCAACAAGGAATAGAGTTAACAATTGTGGCATTAGGCGGCGAAAAAATGGCGCGTGCGGGTGCTACATTATTAGGAAATACAACCGATATTGGCTCAGTCGGACTATTAGAATCTCTGCCCTTTGTGCTACCAACTTTAACCATTCAGCGTCGCGCAAAACAATACCTTAAACATAATCCTCCAGATTTGGTAGTCCTGATTGACTATATGGGACCCAATCTCGGTATTGGCACATTTATTCAGCGTCAGCTTTCCCAGGTTCCTGTTGTATATTACATCGCCCCCCAAGAATGGGTTTGGTCACTGTTTCCCCGGAATACCGCCACAATTGTGGAAATGACGCATAAATTGTTAGCAATATTTCCCGAAGAAGCCCGTTACTTTGAAAAAAAAGGGGCATCGGTTCATTGGGTGGGTCATCCCTTGGTCGATCGCATCCCATCTTACCCCAGTCGGGAGCAAGCACGGGCGGCGTTAGGGATTAAACCCGATCAAACCGCGATCGCACTTTTACCCGCCTCCAGACATCAAGAAATCAAATACATGATGCCAATTATCTTTGCCGCCGCCCAACGGCTTCAGGAGAAGTTATCGACTTGTAGAGACGTTCCGGTGGAACGTCTGGAAGCTGGAGGACAAAGGACGAATAACAAAGGACAAATCTTTTGGATTCCCTTATCTCATCAAGCCTATCGAAAACCAATTGAAAAAGCAATACAAGACTATGGACTTCAGGCGACGTTAGTGACAGAAAAGACTCAGGAGGTACTGGCGGCTGCTGATTTAGCGATTACCAAATCCGGTACAGTGAATTTGGAATTAGCCCTGCTCAATGTTCCCCAGGTTGTATTTTATCGCGTCAGTCCATTAACCTACTGGATTGCCCGTACTTTCTTCAACTTTTCCATTCCCTTCATGTCACCCCCAAATTTAGTGGTGATGCGTCCCATTGTTCCCGAATTACTCCAAGAAAATGCGACGCCAGACAACCTAGTTCGGGAAGCAATGGAACTGTTATTTAATCCCCAGAAGCGTCAACAAACCCTGGAAAATTATCACCAAATGCGTCAACTATTAGGGGACGTTGGTGTATGCGATCGCGCGGCGTTAGCGATTCTCCAGCTAGTTCACCCCGTAGGTTCGTAGTAAGCGCTTTAGCGCTTCTAGTGGCGAAACCCAACATGACCAAGGTTTTCCTTGGGTTGAGCGAAGTCGAAACCCAACCTACAACTGTTAAAATGGGCGCACAACCTGCGTCCCTACAATTCTAATCCTTTGAGGAAATATGCCGTCTGTGTAGGGGCGGGTTCACCTTATCTGGAAAACCTCTCTCCAAACCTCTCTCCTGCAAGGAGAGAGGCTTTGAATTCTCCCCCTTCCGTGCAACAAAAGCGAAGCATCCTCTGGCTTCCCCCTTTTTAAGGGGGACGGGAGGGGGGTCTATCAAGGGGGTAATCGACCCCGATTTGGTATAAATTAGGTATTCCCCGTTTCCTGTTCCCGTTGAGGAATTTAGATATCCTAATCTAAAATCACCTATGAACTTATCCCAGCAATCTTGCCCGTTTTGTGCGGGGTCAATGATTACTGACCCCCAATTCTTTGTCGGGCGGCGAGAAGAATTGGATTTTATTACCTCGCGTCTGGTTAATACTCAACCCACGAGTATTAATGTAGTGGGAGAACGTCGGATTGGTAAATCATCGTTACTCTATCACTTTTTTCAGACCTACGAACAACGAGTGCAGGGTGCTGGTAAAAATCCAGGTAATTATGTAGTCGTTTACTTATCATTGCAAGCCGCACAATGTCGAAAAGAAACCAGTTTTTATCAGGCAATTGCCCAAACCTTACTCAATCGTCCAGTGGTACAAGGGAATCCGGCGTTAGCGACACCGTTAAAAGCAGGGACACTAGATAGACAGGGTTTTTCAGCGGCAATTGAAGCTTGGCAAGCGGAGAATGTTTTGCCTGTGTTGTGTTTGGATAAATTTGAGGAACTGTTAGCGAAACCGGATCAGTTTACCGATGATTTTTATGATAATTTGCGGTCGTTGATGGATCGCAATGAACGGCAAAAACTAGGATTGGCTTGGGGTGGACGACATCCTTTATTATTACAATTGGCAGGATTGGGGTTATGGGAGGCGCAACAACACAGTCGTCCTGATGAATGGGCGAGGCAAAAGTTTGAATTGGAAGCCCAACGGGTGCCTCAGTCTGGGGTGACAATACGACGGTTCAAGCGTCCGGTGCGTTTGTTGGTGTGGTTGCCGAGGAAATTGGGGCGGATGGCGCGATTTGTGGGGGATAAGTTGGATGATACCAGTAATTTGATTGCGGGAATGTTTATTTTAATTGTGGCGATTTTGGTTGTATTGAAGGTGGTGCCGTTTGAGGAGTTATTACAGCGCGTTAAAAATGCGGTTGGGGGATAAAAGCCCTAAATTGAAGATAAAAGTCCTGAATTAAAGATAAAAGCCCTGAACTAAAATAAAAGCCCTGAACTAAAGTACTCGAAGAGAAGCCGCTCCGCGTCTACGGGCTAAAAGCTAAAACCCGTTAAAACGGGTTCATATTTTTATATTTTGTCCAGTTGTGTTGAAATTGTTTATAGTAGGCACTAAGTTATCCCCTTTTGCTACGGTGATTAAAATCGCTGTTACACTTGCCTTTCGTCCGCCTACACGGACTGGGTTATAAGGGAGATGGCTAAGCCGGATTGGGTATTACCCAGTAAGCTTTAGCTTACTTTAGCTTTGAGCCGGAAATTTATTTCCCGGCTATACAAGTTTGCAACATGTCATTTAAGTTATTACCACGCCTTTTAAATTGACAATATTTAACTTGAATTTTATCTCATGCGTTCATACTCGACTCTTCCAGGAAGCCTAATTATAAGTTTCGCGATCGCACTAATTCTACTACTCATCAGATCCCTGGGAGGACTACAACCATGGGAACTCAGCGCCTATGACCAAATGATGCGATCGCGACCAAAAGAGCAACCAGATAAACGTTTGTTGCTAGTGAAAATAACCGAAGCTGATATCAAGAACTACGGCCATCCTTTATCCGATGAAATGCTAGTCAAATTATTGCAGAAACTGGAATCGATGCAACCGCGAGTAATTGGTTTAGATCTCTATCGAGATACCCCACGAGATACCCCAATTCATTATCGCGATCGCACGATAGCTTTATCTGTCAATTTACCCACCTATCTGCGCCAAACTAATCGGGTCATTCATATCTGTAAAGTTAGCAGTGAAAGCGATCAAGGAACCGCGTCTTTCCCTGATATTCCCTGGCAAAATCTCGGCTTTAGCAATGTATTAGTGGATACAAAAACTGATATACTACGCCGCCAGTTATTATATCAAAATGTCCCTTCAACCTCACCCTGTCCCACCCCCTACGCCCTCAGCCTTCAACTCGCCTTTCGCTATTTAGCTGTCGAGAATATATTACCAAGCTTTACCGCCCAAAACGATGACTTACAACTTGGAGACATTATTTTTGCTGATTTAAAACCCCGTGCTGGAGGTTATCAACGGTATGATTCCAGAGGTCAACAAATTATCCTTAATTACCGTGCCGTTCAACCCATCGCTCAATCCGTGACATTAACCGAGTTTCTTCAAGGTGACATTAATCCCCAATGGGTCAATGATCGGGTTGTATTAATTGGCGTTACTGCTACCAGCATCAAAGATAGTTTTTTTACCCCTTACGAAAAAATGCGAGGATTAGAGATTCAGGCGCATGGGGTGAGTCAGATTCTCAGCGCTGTACTTGATAAACGTCCCCTGATTTGGTTTTTTCCCGCATGGGTAGAGATAATTTGGATTCTTGCTTGGGCGCTGATAGGGGCAAGTTTGAACTGGAAAATACGTCATCCTCTATTTTTAGGCTT
The DNA here is from genome assembly GCF_040222985.1 of Coleofasciculus sp. F4-SAH-05. Lineage (NCBI taxonomy): Bacteria > Bacillati > Cyanobacteriota > Cyanophyceae > Coleofasciculales > Coleofasciculaceae > Coleofasciculus > Coleofasciculus sp. F4-SAH-05. Next base: position 2,101 of record NZ_JAVKBY010000275.1, on the reverse strand, counting down.
CAGTGCAATCCCTTTACTCGGTATACTATTTGGTATCTGCTTTTTTATTCTTTCCAGCTTTGCCGGATGGATTCCAGTTGTACCTGCGGCTTTAGTCTTAATTGGAATGCAAATGGTCGGTGTTTTTCTGCGACTACCTGAATTTATCACTGTCTCCAGAGTTGCAGATGTTCTGAAACAGTGTCGAACTCCTGGAGATATTGCCGCAATTGCTAATCAATTAGCCTGGATTCATTCACCGCTTCCAAAAGTCTTTGGATGTATCGTTCCCCAGTTTTTAGAAGTCAGTCAAAGTGTCCAATCAGTTCAAGAAGCAACCTCATATTATCGTCAATATGAATTTCTCGGTCGTTCTATCTCTCAACTAAATCGTCTACAAAATAGTTTTACATTCAATACAGATGCTCAACAAGTCACTCGGCTAGAAAAAATTGCTCAACAATGGCTTAAAATCTTGCAAACCGCCCAGCAAACTCTAGAAGAACAAGCTAAACGTTCTGCGGAAATTCCCCAAGTTTACATCGCAGGCGCTTCCCTGAATCCCGATGATGCCAAAACCCGATTTAAAGGACGCCAAGACATCTTCCGAGAAATTGAAACCCTGGCACTTTCCGCTCAACCTCCTATCTTATTACTCCACGGTGGACGACGCACGGGCAAAACTTCTACTTTAAAATATCTCCCCCGCAAAGTGGGTTCAGAATTAATCCCGTTACTCATCGATTTACAAGGCGCAGCCACCGCCACCACCTTAAACGGATTAGCCAACTACCTCGCCGAAGAAATCGTCAAAGCTGCCAAAAAATCCCGCAATTTTGACCTCCCCTATCCCAATCCCCAACAACTGAACCAGGAACCCTTTCTCACCCTACAAACCTGGCTAGAAAAACTAGAACGCATCGCCCCCGGTAAACGTTTTCTCCTCTGTCTGGATGAATTTGAACGCCTCAGCGAAGTTATCGCCACAACCAATAGCCGCATTCCCCTCAATTTCCTGCGCCACGTTTTACAACATCGCTGCCAATGGATACTTCTATTCAGTGGTTCCCACACTCTAGACGAACTCGAACCCTATTGGAGTGATTATTTAATTAATACCCGTTCCCTGCGCGTTTCCTACCTGCAACAACCCGAAGCCGAGGAATTAATTGTAGAACCGATCGCAGAGTTTCCTAAAATCTATGAACCCCTTACTGTGAGCCAGATTATCCAAGCCACGCGCTGTCAACCTTATCTGGTGCAACTCCTCTGTACAGTTATCGTGGATCACCTAAATCGGGAGAAACGGCGACTGGCTACCCCCGATGATGTGCAAACCTGTATTCCTATCGCCATAGAAACAGGGGGGATGTACTTTCGAGAATTATGGACAAGTTTAAGTGAACCTGAACAAGACTTCCTGGAATCCCTAATCACTGAAGAAACTCCCCATCCCCAAAATAAATCCACCGTGCGCCGCCTCATCCGCAAAGAAATTTTGGAAAAAACGGGAGATTGTTATCGGTTTCAAGTTCCATTGGTGGAGAGATTTATTACCCAGGTGGTGACGGAAGAGTGAACCCGGATGAAGCAAGAACCGTAGGAGTTTGGTTGTAGGGGCTGGGAGGCATTTCACCCTCATCCCCTAACCCCTTATCCCACCCCCCTCGTTCCCCCCCAGGGGGTTTTCATTTTCAAAAATTATACCACAATAAAAGCAAAATCTTTGCTGATCAAAACCGTTTTTTAGCGAGTTTCAATTCTCTCTATTCAAAAATATTTTTAAGTCCAACTCTTTGCTTAATTTATAGCTGCAAAAAAGCTGAATTTTTTGCCGATTCGTCATTCCCAGGTTTAGCTTGTCTTTTTTTGAGTTTTCTTTCTTATTAAAATTAGTGGCATTGAATCTATTAATCGTTAAATTAGCAACATTTTTTGCCAATGGTTTCCTAACCACGCCCCCGGACTTTGAAAACCCCCTGCTTTATAGAAACGCCGTAAAACCCACATCCTTTTAGGTGTGGGATATAAGGCGGGTCATCGGAGGTACGGAGATGACCAAACTATCTGGTCTTCTGATTTTCAATGTAACGCTTAACCGTCTCACTACTGACATTTCCCG
>NZ_JAVKBY010000274.1:0-68037 GCF_040222985.1 Coleofasciculus sp. F4-SAH-05 | reverse complement strand
AGGGAACAGTTTCAACCCCCGGTTGGGGGAAGATTCTGCGCTCGCGGAGGTGAAAATCCAAGGATGCAAGAGCGTAAGGGTGTAAAAACCTTGCACTTGTTGGGTTAAAAAATGGCTTTAAACCCTTGTATAGTATAGCTTCCCGATTAATTCAGCAAGCCCTAGTTAGTTCTGCCGCGCTGCCCTACTGTCTACTGACAGTATAAGGCAAAACTCAGGGGAGCAATGGTTAGAGATTGTCCAGCTTGTAGCGGTTGGGGGAGGTATGATCCCTCACCCATCCATTCCTTATCCGCCGAGTCAATCACTTTCGAGAAGTTCCCTGGGGGAATCTGAGGCGAAACAGTTACCCCATCGTTGGCAAAGTTGATCAAGCCGAGGAATTGGCTATCTCCAGCCGTGCGATGAATAACGATAATCTTTTCTGGGGACAAGCTAGATACATTAAGATTCTGCCTGTCTAGGGTAGCTAAAGCTGGGGTTTCTTTGCGTAGTTGAATTAACCGTTTGTACCAGCGCCGCAATACACCATGCTTCTCTTGGTCAATCTTATCCCACTGTAGTTTTGACTGCTCAAAGACTTTTGTCCCTTGGGGATCAGGGGCGTTGTCCCAACCAAATGCTTTAAACTCTTCAGCCCTTCCTGTACGCACGCCTTCAATTAAATCGGGATCACTGTGACTGACAAAATACTGAAACGGTGCGTCTTCCCCATATTCTTCACCCATAAATAGCATCGGGATATAAGGAGAAAGCAATACCGTCGCCGCCGCTACCTTTAACCCCTGAAAGTCTACCAAAGTAGATAAGCGATCGCCAATCAGTCGATTGCCAATTTGATCGTGGTTCTGGATACAGACGACAAACTGTTCCGCCGGACGATCTGCTGCTGAATTGCCATGGTTGCGTTTGCGGAAGCTGGAATATTGTCCACTATAGATATAGCCTTCGCGCAGAGCAACTGCCAACTGCTCAATTTTGCCAAAATCTTCGTAATATCCCGATAGTTCGCCGGTTAACAGAGTATGCAAGATGTGATGAAAGTCATCGCACCATTGAGCATCATGACCAAATCCGCCGTCTTCCCTGGGTTTAATCACGCGCACGTCATTGAGATCACTTTCGGCGATGACGTATCGTTGCACTGGCGTGGTGCGATTGAAGTTGGCGACAGCATCCCCTAATTCTTGTAAAAAGGGTTGAGCGCTCATATCGTAAATCGCGTGAACTGCATCAACGCGCAGGGCGTCAATGTGGTACTTATCTAACCAGTACAGGGTATTCTGGATAAAGAAATTCCGCACCTGATTACTATAAGCGCCATCAAAGTTAACGGCATTACCCCAAGGGGTACGATATTGATCCGTAAAGTAGGGACCATACGCCCAGAGATAGTTGCCTTCGGGTCCTAAATGGTTATACACCACATCTAAAATGACCGCGATCCCCGCTTGGTGACAAGCATCCACGAGTTTTTTCAACCCCGCAGGTCCCCCATAAGACTCTTGCACACCATAGACATAAACCCCGTCATACCCCCAGTTGCGACTTCCGGGAAACTGCGCCACGGGCATAATTTCAATTGCGGTTATGCCTAAATCCTGGAGGTAACTTAAGCGAGGAATAATCGATTCAAAGGTTCCTTCTGGGGTAAAGGTACCGACGTGAAGTTCGTAAATAATTAGGTCTTTGAGGGGAATTCCTTGCCAAGAATTATCCGTCCAGTCAAATTGGTGATCTACGACTTGAGAGGAACCATGGACTCCCTCCGGTTGGTAATGGGAGGCGGGATCAGGTCGTTCCAGTGACCCATCGAGTTGGTAAACGTAGAGCGTTCCGGGGTCAGCTTTTACCGTTTGTTGCCAATATCCCCATGCATCCTGTTGCAGGGGAATCACTTGATCTTGGGGAGAGACGATGTGAACCGCAACGCTGTCCCGAAACGGTGCCCAAACTCGGAATTCACATTGACCGTTACCCAGGTAGTTGCTGCCAATTTTCATATCACCCCTCTGTAAATGCATAGTCTGAGAAACTTGTCAAGGTTTTAGCCGTGCGATCGCCCGACTCGGAATCAGCCAACGGGCGACCCATCTGTACCTGATCAGATTACCCCACACTTTATGACTTTTAATCTAACATCTGGTGTAACTGTTGATAATGGCACAGCCGTCTTGACTGGCGTAGAGTACCCAGCTACCGTGCCCAAGTCGCCGCCGCAGAAGATGCTTGGACGATGCCAGGAGTTCTTACGGTTAATAACCAGCATCAGTTACGCCTAAAAGCGCGAATTAGATTAGATTATCGACGGCTTCAAGAACGCGGGGATCGAGTAGACGAAGACTAATATGGGAAAGGCGCCTGGGAGTCTTGCCGTGTTTCGACCCCAAGCGCCTTTTCCTTTTCCTCACACACACAACCTAAGTATACTCAATTTTTGGGAATTGTCCAGTCCCAAATCGGGAAAATGTTATCCGTGTTTAACGGATGTAGTTTTTCGTCTCATTCCGTAATACCTGGTTCAAGTCGCTAATTATCGCTTAACGTTGGCTGGGTAGGAATCCAGGGAACTCGCCGCCTGTTTGTCGCGATCGCACTATGCATGGCTGTAGCGAGTAGCACTTGGGTCTGATCAAAGCCGAACCAACACCTTTCCTGCGGCACTTCAGTAGTATTGGCAACACCCCCTATAATACGTCTAGTTAGGCTAAATTAGCGTTTGGGTTGAGCTATAACCCAATGTATTTGTTTGTCTATATCCAGATCAAGGATTGTATACGAGGAAACTCATGCTGATGAGAAGTTATCGCTCCATTCTGGCGTTGATGCTGGCGCTGGTGACCACCTGTCTTGTAAGCTGCGGTAGTCCTGCGGCAACTGCACCGCCCCCAGCTTATACATCTCAGCAGGTTGAGCAGATTCAGCGCACAGTGTCTAACCTGTCGGAACTGCGGGGAAAAATGCCCGTTCTGAAAACGAAAATTGATAACCGTGATTGGGTTGATGTCAGCACTTATATTCATGGTCCATTAGGTAGCTTGCGGCGAACCATGAGTTATCTGACACGCCAATTGCTTCCCCAAGAACAAAAGGCAGCTAGTGAAGCAGCAGATGACTTGTTTGAACATTTACAGCAAATTAACACGGCTGCTGAAAGCCGCAACTATCAATTGGCGATCACGAATTATCAAGAGGCATTAATCGACTTTGATCGGTTCTTAAAGCTGATTCCGGATGCCAGTAATGTAGCTGGAGTTAGCTGAATGACTCATGTTGCCATCATTGGGTGTGGAATTGTTGGGGCTGCGATCGCCTACCAACTGAGTGGCGTTTCGGGGCTACAGGTGACTGTACTAGATCGCCACCCCCCCGCCCAAGGATCAACGGGGGCAGCATTGGGTGTCTTAATGGGTGTGATTAGTCAAAAGGTTAAGGGGAGAACCTGGCAGTTGCGCCAAGCTAGTATGCAGCGCTATGAAACCCTGATTCCGGAATTGGAAACATTGACTGGGCATCACATTCCCTTTAACCGTCAAGGCATCTTGATGCTGGCGTTTGAAAACGACGATTTAGCCCGTTGGCAGAATTTAGTCAAAATTCGCCAATCCCAAGGATGGCAACTAGAAATTTGGAACACGGCTCAAGTTGAATCCCACTGTCCTCAGCTTAATCTGGAGAATAGTATCGGTGCGATTTATTCTCCCAATGACCGACAAGTTGAACCTACCGCCCTTACGCACGCCCTAGTTGCTGCTGCCCAACAGAGGGGCGTAACGTTTAAGTTTGGCGTTGGTGTGGAAGGAGTGGAATCCATGCCTGTTAATGGTTCCAATCAGCGAATTTGTCAGCAAATTTACACCCAGATGGAAACCTTGGCAGTGGATTGGCTGGTAATTGCGGCGGGATTAGGTTCGGCACAATTGGTCAATTTTCTGCTATCCCCACCGAATCAATCGTCTGCGATCGCACTCAAACCTGTTCTCGGTCAAGCGTTACAATTACGCCTAGGGAATACCATTGGTCATCCAGATTTCCAGCCTGTGATTACAGCTGATGATGTGCATATTGTGCCAATCGGTGGCGGTGATTATTGGGTGGGGGCAACGGTTGAGTTTCCTCATGGCACGGAAGTTGTTGCAGAACCGGCATTACTCGAACAAGTCAAACAGGATGCGATCGGCTTTTGTCCTGCCTTAGCCCAAGCTACAGTAGTTCGCACTTGGCTGGGGAAACGTCCCCGCCCAGAAGGACAGCCCGCTCCGGTTATTGGTAAACTATCGGGTTATAATAATGTCTTGCTGGCAACGGGTCACTATCGCAACGGTGTTCTCCTCGCCCCAACTACCGCCCAAGACATTCAACGGATCATCTGTACAACTCTGGATAATCCTGTTGATATCTTAACCAAACATGGATAACCATGGGTACTGTACAGTACACATAACCACTAACACCCCGACTGCATCCTAGAGTCATCGCAAAGGATTCACCCGTTTGCTCTGTCGCGGCACTGTCACAGGCTTTTTTGATGAGTTCCAGGAATTCTGTAGCGTCCATACCCAGAACCTCTTGCAGGGTTTGATAATACGCCTGAGGAGAAACGATGGAATGACAGCTAGCCAAATAAGCGGCTATTGCGACAGCTAATGCACCGAATTCAGCTTTCGGATCAGTATGGGTAATGCGGGTGGAGGCTTTGACAAACGCCCGAAGTTTGGGCAGATTATCACCCCAACAAACACCAAGGATAGCACTTCGCATCGCCAGACCATTGCCAGCGGAGAACACACCACTATGATCCGGTGAAAATCAGAACCATAATTTTAAAATAGCTTTTAAGGGTAAGGAGATGATTGGATTGGGCGCGATCGTTTTTTTGCGGTACTCTCTTCCCTCCTATCTTTGACGGGAACATTGAGCAGCCCTACTTATTTCAGGGTTCGGGAAAACATTGCGGTCACCAATCGATGTGAAATTCCTCCATAGTAACGGGAGCATAGTTTGGCAATTTTTTCTTCGGGATCAGTCCACTCTTTAAAACTAATAATATTTCCGTAAATTGAATGATTTGGAATTAAGTCATTGATATCTAGGTGAGAGGACTGTAAATCAAAAATAGTTTCTTTTGATGAATAAGCATAATCGATTATCACACTCAAACTATATCCACATTGTTTTAACGTCATTAAACAGTCCGACGTCGCCTTCAAAAATTTAGGCGACCACCCTCTTTTGGCATTTATTTTGCTTGTTCCACCCCCATATTCAAACATGACCACTTTCGGAAGTAAAGAGCAAGGCAATTCATGAAACTGCTCAATTATCTGAGATTCCCATCCTTCTACATCAAGTTTAATGCAAGTAATTTTTTGTGCCTCTATCCTTGAGAGTAAACTGGCTAATGTCATAGATTGGACTTGTTTTATATCGGCAGAAGCGCCAAACCAATCCGGTGATAATGAGTTAAAATTATGATTAAATAAACCTAAAAATTTACCCATATACAAGTTTTGAACGCCATCCCTATTTGAAAGACAAGTTTTGATTAAACGAATATTGTAACGTCGGCATAAATTCTGGAGTTTTTTCACAGGTAGTGGTTCCACGGCAACTGTATTAAAGCCTAGTCGAGCAAACCGTTCACAATAAAAAGCAAAAGTTCCCACTCCTACGTCAATACAAACGCCCTCTCTTTTGGGATCAAGAATAGGCAAATTTTCTTCCAATAAGCTTTGGCAGCAATCTTCAACTCGCATAATTATTTTCCGCTAATTATTTTGTAAGAATTCAGGTCTGTGTTTAGCTCATCAATTAGCCTGGGTGTACGAGCCTTTCCAAAGTAACGTGGGAAAGGAAATTCAGTCACATCGGCGAGTGCGCCCAGGCTCTTTTCCCCAAATAGGTCTTGCCTGAGACAGTTTGATGGATGATGGGTCGGAATGGAGCCTGAGCTTGCCAGTGTTCAACCTAGTCGAGTTTAATTTGGAACACAGACAATTAACTGGGTTTCAAGGGACAGGTTCAGGCAATAATGATAGAGATTGATCCAACTCGGTTTGAGCTACCAAGGCGGCCTGAAAAAACTCGATCACCGACCGTCCTTGTCGCCGACAAGTCTGTACCACACTCAATAGGTCTGCCGTCTGTTGAAATCGCTCCATTGAGCGAGACCCACCACTGACCTTACGCTTAGTCACCGCCAAACGCAGAGAACGTTCCGCCAGGTTATTGTCCGGTGGCACTTCTGGGTGGTCGAGGAAGTACCACCATTGCTGGGCTTTATCCCGTAAAGAACGTAGTAACTTGCCCGACTCGTATCCGGCTGTACTTATCCACTGTTGTATGGTCAGTGCTACTCGTAGCTTAAAAGAGGCCGCCCAGGTAAAGAAAGAGCTAGAGTCTTGAGTTTGACGCCATTGTCGATGCTGGGCAAAGGCTTCCTCAATTAGTTCGATGAACGCTTGCCCTAAAGCTGGATTATTGCCATGGCTCAATTTCACAACTTTTTTGAAGTGACGTAAAAGATGGGCTAAACATTTCTGTTGTGCTTTGACCTCGTAGCCATTATAGGCACTGTAATCATCACTATTGATTACACCATCAAACCTAGACCCCAACTGTTGGATTAATTCGGCTCGTGAGCGGGTATCACCTGGATGAAACAAACAACACTCTTGTGTCGCACTCACCCACAACCATTCTTTGAGACCCAACACTGGCCAAGGAGATTCATCCACATGGACTAACGGTTGCTGTTTAATCCACTCCCGCAAACCGTCAACGCTTTCCTTCACCCCATCTGCCATCCGAGCATTTGTGGCATTAAGAGTTCCCACCCCTATCTCAATCTTGCCCAGTTCCCACAACAGTTCTTGCTGCTTTTCATAAGATAGATGCCCATAGTTGCCCAACCACACCAGTAATGCTTGCAATCTCACACTCAAGTCTTGTCCTGGCACAATTTCTTTTGACCAAGGCGCTGCTGTCAGCTGACCACAACAGGCACAACGGCAGGTTTGCCTTTGGTATTCGACTACTTCTATCGGATGTGCTACCAGTTGCGCGACCTGCTGCCGCTGCACTGATGCTGGGTTTTCCTCAAATTCTACACAGCCACAGCTAGTACATTTTTGAGGTTTGAGAATGGAGTATCTATCTACTCGCCCAAAACATGAACGGGTTTTACCCGGGTGACCTGGTTGTCCTCCTGGCTTTCGTTTCGGTTTGTCGCTCTTTGCGTCAGCACTGTTGTTCCCACTGCTGTTATTCTTGTCGCCAGCGCTCTTGTCCCTCGGCTTTTTGGGTTTTTCCGGTTTGAACAACAAGTCCGTTGAAGGGGGTTTTGAACTTGCTTGACTATCAAGTTTCTGGATAGCTTTGAGCCTTTCTATCTCTTGTTGCAATTTCTCAATTACAAGCTGTTGCTGCACGCCTTTAACCAACGAGTTCTTCGGTGGGCAACTGTTTGAGTTGGTTTGGGTCAAGCTTTAAGTTCATGGCAACAGCACTCACATACCTTATATTAAAGCAGATTTTGTGTTACTAGAGCGCCATCGTTGCGATTTTCCTACTCAGGTAGTTCTCCCCGTGCCGGAGCAAAAGGGGCAAGCCTTCGCCTCTGCCAAACTGCTGTACTCGACATCATAGCCAAAACCAGGCGAAGCCTTCCCCCTTCATCGGATTTCCACGACCCCTGAATCCTTACAAAAATTGATTGCTGATTTTGTATCTAATTTGATTCCATTCGATTGCCATACTTTTATATCCTGATGTTACTGACACACCGAGGGGGTTACGGAGTGAAGTCGAGGTGTTGCCTGTTGCCTTTCCCCACCACAAGACTCTCTAAGCTAAAACGCATTTAAATTGTGTATTCAGGCGTTGCTTGTTGCCTGTTGCCTTTCAGGGTTTTAGGTATCCCAATTTAAATGCCGAACAGCTTATAACAGCCCCTAAATCTGGCTAGGTTTAAGATTCAGGGGAATCTCTACAATAAAAGAGGTTCCTTGTCCAGCTTTATAAAGGCAGCGGAGTTGACCGCCATGTTGTTCCACCACAATCTTATAACTAATTGATAGCCCCAATCCTGTTCCTTTTCCCACTGGCTTGGTGGTAAAAAATGGGTCAAATATATGTTCAAGGACATCTTGACTCATACCCAGACCATTGTCCCTAATCTGAATGACTGCCAAATCGGTCACTTTTTCCGTTGAACTTAAGGACTGAACCCGATGAGTTTGTGTGCGAATCACAATTTGTGGTTCTTTGAGAGGCTCATCGGTTTGGGTCGCAGCATCTGATAAGGCTTCAATCGCATTAGCCAGTAAATTCATAAAAACTTGATTTAAAAGGCTAGAATAACAGACCACTAAGGTTGGCTTCTAAGACTAAGGAGACTAAATCGGCACTGGAACGAGCGAAGTTTTGCTCTTCCGACGTCCAATGGCGCTCTTGACCCACCTGTTCCATAATATACCAGGAAGTACCAACGCCTGTGCAACGGCTGTACTCAGCAAGCAACCGATCATTGAATCAGTTGGGTTAGCCATGACAGGTAAGGAGAGGATTAGATTGGGCGCGATCGCAACATGGGTTCTGACGGTAACCTCTCTTCTCCTATCCCTGACAGGAAAAGGGTTTGCCGCTATCTCCTGGCTTGTAACCATGGCGTACTCTTATCGGAGCTTGTTACCTTGGAGAGTAGAAGGGTGATTAGCACTACCATACGATAAGCTCATCAGCAGTAACAGGCTATTCCCTAATCCTACCAATGTAATCGGGTGAGCCTGAGAATTAGTGTAAATTGGCAGGACGTGTCTTCCCAATGACGAATAATAATCTTTTGCTTGATTCTCTACTAAACGTGACGCGATCGCGACCCATGAACCTACTCAAGTCTTCTAGGCAAAGACAAGTCTTCATTCAACAACTGTTCACCCTAATCAATCTAGAGATTGGAGTAGATTTGTGGCAATTGTAATTTCATTTATTAACTTGAAGGGAGGTGTGGGTAAAACAACAACCACCGTCGCCGTTGCTGAGATGCTGGCTGGGGTATTCCATCGCAAAGTTTTGGTTATTGACCTTGATCCGCAAACCAATGCCACATTAATGCTGATTGGCGAAGAACGATGGGAAGAACTCAATGAAAATCATCACACCTTAGCCCAACTCTTTCTGGATGCGCTCGCGCCAGAAAACCCCAAATTCAATCTGCATAAAACGTTACAATACCAAGTTTCTAATGTCAAAGACTTAACCAGTTTAGACTTGCTTCCGTCGAGTTTAGATATAATCAATGTGCAAGATAGGCTAGCGACTATTCCCGCTGGACGCTTTTATGCTGCCAGTCCGATTAACATTTTGCGGCGAGGAATTCGCGCTATGATTGAACCCTATGATTACATTCTTATCGACTGCCCACCTAATTTAGGTATTGTGACACTCAATGGGTTACGAATTTCCCATGGTTATATCATTCCCACCATTCCGGATATTCTCTCAACCTATGGAATTCCCCAAATCACCAAAACCATTTATGAGTTTTCCGAAACCATCGCTGAACCGATTGTTCCTTTAGGGATTGTCATCTGTAAATATAATGCCGGAATGACCCTGCACGATCGCGTAATTAAGGATTTACGTCGATACAGTAAAGATGCCCGTGTCTTTGAAACCCAAATTCCCCACAAACAACAAATTGCTGAAACCGTTGAATTCAATCAGCCCGATAAATTTTCAACCTTGCGACAAAAATGGGGATATGCGGGTCAGTTTGAACAATATCTCAATTTAGCCAAAGAGATCAGAATGGGGGCGAGTAAAATTATCAAACATAAGCAGTCTCACTCCAGTTGAACGTGGAGAAATTGAATGAGCCTTGACAAACTTACAGCGTTGATCAAACTCCTGGAAGAAATACTTCCCGATACCCAAACCACTCTGACTAAATACCAACATGATCCTGACTTTGCCGAACAGATTGATTCGTTATTTAAAATTTTATCGACAAAAAAGCCATCTCCCTCGAAAAAACGTCGCACTCGCCGATGTGCCAGTGTTTTTGATCCGGTTGAACTGTATCACCAGCAGGGAGAGAAACACTTACGCGAACAGTTACAGCCACTTGAGGTTGAACAACTTAAAGATATGATTGCTGAACATGGGATGGATGCGAGTCGGCGGGCAATGCGCTGGAAAAAACGCGATCGCCTAATTGAGTTGATCGTGCAAACCGCTAGCTGTCGCGCCCGTAAAGGCGATGCCTTTCGCTGAGAGAGCGATAGTCGGTTAGGTTGTATTCCTGATTGGATTAGGTTTCTTCGGAAAACCTCACCCCCCATATAAGGATTCTTCAACCTAATTGAGTCCGAAAAATGCGACAATAGATTTAAAGGTCAGTCAGCTTTAGGAGCTTCACCATGTATCAAGCTTCGGATATAGCTAAATATTTCATTCACTATGCCAATCTTGAAGAGGACGGCATGATGACGAATTTAAAACTGCAAAAATTACTGTATTATGCCCAAGGGTTTCATTTGGCTTTGTTTAATCAGCCTCTTTTTCGAGAAGAAATTAAGGCATGGCAGTATGGTCCAGTAATTGAAGAAATTTATCACGCCTATAAGGGATATTCGCGTAATCCTTTACCCGATCCTGAAAATTTCAATCCTGAAGTAATTTCGCCAGAAATAAAGAATTTAATTGATGAAGTTTATAGCGTGTTTGGCAAATATACTGGCACAGTTTTAGCCAATCTTACTCATCAAGAAAAACCTTGGATAAATACAGGACTCAATCAAACCATTACTCACGAAATAATGAGTGACTATTTTAAGAGTAAGATTGTTGAGAATTGATGGGTAAAGGTAAGAAAAAGAGAATTAAACCCCCTTTTTCAAATCAGTCTAAAGTAAAAGGCAGGATTGCAGAACCTTCATCGGACAAAATTTTAAATTACGATGACTGTCATCCTGTTTTTTGTCTTCGGTATTTAGAGGATGACTATGGTTTGGATAAATGTACTAGGGATGAGCCGGCTGATCTGGCTAAGGCTCTGAGAAAACGAAGTCAAATGACTTGGCGACAAATTTGGGCAGCAGATCGGCATGGATTGGGTGCAGAAAAGATTGCGAGAACTAGCATAAAAGCTTCAATTTCTAACCATATTACAGAAGATATCGACTTCTTTATTGCCCTACGATTTTCACCGAAATGCTCCAATGGTAGGTTATCGCATTAAGGATATTTTTCGGATTATTTGGTTAGATCCTAAATTCACCTTGTATAAGCATTAAAGCTGAACGGGTGACAAGCCGAGCAAAAGCTTGACCGATCAGGCTGAAGCGAAGACAGCGCTCACTACGAACGGCGCGATCGCGATGATGGCTATCCCTAGGGGACGGCTCGTCCTACAATAGTTTTCTAGTCTAAAAACTTTCGGTTAATCCATCTTTTCAAATCTTAACCTATGTTTCCCATTCATCGTCCTCGTCGTCTTCGCCAAAGCACCCAGTTGCGTCGCATGGTGCGTGAAACTGTTGTCACAACCAGCGATCTGATCTACCCCCTGTTTGCTGTACCCGGTGAGGGAATCGCCCAAGAGGTCAAATCTATGCCGGGAGTCTACCAGTTATCGGTAGATAAAATTGTGGCAGAGGCGAAGGAAGTTTACGATCTGGGGATTCCGTCGATTATTTTATTCGGCATCCCAGATAACAAAGATGTGGAAGCCACGGGCGCATGGCATGATTGTGGCATTGTTCAGAAAGCTGCCACAGCGGTTAAAGAAGCGGTGCCAGAATTGGTGATTATTGCCGATACCTGTTTGTGTGAATATACCAGTCATGGACACTGTGGGTATCTGGAAGTGGGTGATTTAAGTGGGCGAGTTCTCAATGATCCCACCTTAGAATTGCTGAAGAAAACCGCCGTCTCTCAAGCTAAAGCAGGGGCGGATATTATTGCCCCATCGGGGATGATGGATGGTTTTGTCCAGGCAATTCGCACCGGATTAGATGAAGCTGGATTCGAGGATACGCCGATTCTATCTTATGCGGCGAAGTATGCCTCTGCCTATTATGGACCATTTCGGGATGCAGCCGAATCACCACCGCAATTTGGCGATCGCTCTACCTATCAAATGGACCCCGCTAATAGCCAGGAAGCCCTCAAGGAAGTAGAACTAGATATTGCTGAGGGGGCAGATATGTTGATGATTAAGCCCGCGCTGGCGTATATGGATATTATCTGGCGGGTGAAGGAAGCTACAAATTTACCGGTTGCTGCGTACAATGTATCGGGTGAATATTCGATGGTGAAAGCGGCTGCCCTGAATGGCTGGATTGACGAACAAAAGGTGGTGATGGAAACCTTGACCGGATTCAAGCGATCGGGCGCTGACTTGATTCTGACGTACCATGCCAAAGATGCTGCCCGTTGGCTACAGGAGTGATTGGGGAATACCGAGTTGCGCTCAAACGTATACTTCGCACGGGAGTGAGTTTGTCATTGGAGAAAGGAGCGATAGCGGAGTGTTAGCGAAGCTTGGCGTTAGCCTATAGTGTTTTCAGATGATTCGTGTACAGCCAAAGCACTGAAAGCTTTACAGGGCAAGGGTTGCTTGTTTAGATCTCAAATAAAAACACTATATAATCTCACCAGATGCTTCGCTGGACTCCGTTACGCTCTGCATTATAAAAGCTCAGTTTGTGACCGCGAACATTAGCTAAACTTGATGAAAGCGAGGAACATTGATGACTGCCACCCTGATTCAAAGTCCAGATCGCGTTGTTTTACCTAATATTAGCTGGCAAACGTATCAGTCGTTAATTACGGATTTTGAACAAGAACCAGCTATCCGTCTGACCTATGATCGCGGGATGTTAGAAATCAGAATGCCCTTAGATCCTCATGAAACTTACAAAAAACTCCTGGGACGGTTGGTTGAAGCAGCGACTGAAGAACTGGATATTGAAATTCGCAGCCTGGGTTCACGTACTTGCGATCGCGCCGATTTAGCTAGAGGATTAGAACCCGATCAGTGCTACTACATCCAGAATGAAGCGCTGGTTCGAGGAGTCGCTCAAATTGACTTAAATCAATTTCCACCTCCTGATTTAGCCCTAGAAATTGATATTACCAGTAGCTCAATCAATCGCCTGTCGATTTATGCAGCCTTGGGAGTACCAGAAGTCTGGCGTTATGACGGACAAACACTAACCATTCTGAGTTGGCAAAACGGCGAATACCTATCTCAAGACAGAAGTATCGCCTTACCTTTACTCAATGCTGAGAATCTGGTTAGATTTTTAGCCTTAAGAAACACGATTGGAGAAACCAAATTAGTCAAGCAATTTCGTCGATGGGTGAAAGATAGCGTGGCTGAGGTTGAAAGCTAGCTTGTACTTTTCACCGCCACCCCAACCAGCGCAACACAGGAACCAACAGATAATAACTGACGCCTAACCAAAATCCTATGGTAATACCGAGTAAACTAAAGAAACTAATGGTATTGATAAAATCTAACCAACTGCCATCGGAGAAGGAAAAGATGTGAATTAATACCTCCAATGGCAAGATATTGAACCGGACTAAGCCGGAAAATAGCATACCCGTACCCGCTGCGGCTACGGCGGCATGAACTAGGTAATGACTGGGTAAACCTAATCCTAACACCAAGGGAATAACCGCCACAGCTGTGACTAAACCCAATAAGCGATCCGCGATCGCATAAGATAGCGATACCTGCAAAAAATCCCCCAATCCTGCCAATCGTTCCCTTGGTAAAGACGAGATTGACGCCTGCCAAATAAACCAACCCACACCATACCCAAAAATCCCGGTTATCCCAGCAATGATCCGCCGTTTCTGTTGACCGAATCCTCCCGCCTCCGTTAATCCCCACGCTGTTCCCAAACCGACACAAGCAAACATCAGCAGTTCCTGCCAAGGGATAATCTGAATTTCGGGAACCATGAGTGTCCATTGTTCGATCATCCAATCTGCAAAGCGATCGCCAATAATCGTCCAGTTAATCAAAGCAAACCCAGCCGTGGCGCCCAAGGCTGCACCAATTCCTGCCATCACCATTTCCCAGGTGGTATCCAAACAAGCCAGAACGATGGTAATCAAGACTCGCCACACCCAGCGCACAAGGGTAAAAATAATTTGAGCGCACGTTATCAGAACCCGACTAGAAATCTCCTGTGCTGTTCCGGCGGCTTTAGCCAGGGTCTGAGATAATGAGGATGATGATTTTCGGTTAAAATGACAACTGACAACCAAACGCCGTTGAATCTCAGCAGCTTTAGCAGGTCGTTTTTGCGGATCAAGGCGGATCATACTATCGAGTAAGTTGGCTAAACCCCGACGGACTTTAGTGCGATCGCGCCAGTGAAATTCACCCGTCGCCGGATCTTGTAAATCCGCTAAATCTTGACCTGTGAGTAATTGAATCATGGTACGCCCTAAGGCATAAAAATCAGCCGTCGGTCCCACCACATCCCCCGCAATCTGTTCAGGAGGACTGTAACCTGGAGAAATTAATCGTGTAGAACGATTCTCTTTCCCTACAGGTATCGCGCCAATTTGTTTCGCCCCCCCAAAATCAATCGCCACCAGTTGACCGGTTCCCTCGCGCACCATTAAGTTTGAGGGTTTAATGTCACGGTGAATAATTCCCAAATCATGTAACTCCTGTAGAATATCAGCCGCTTGGTAGAGCCAATTAATAATCAAGGTTTCCGGACACCCCTGAGGATAACGGTTCAAGATAGCCTCCAGCGTCTCACCGTTTATTTTTTCCATCACCAGACAAGGGAGTACGCGCTGTTGGTATGTTCCCAGACGTACTGTAAAGTAACTATTGGACTCCACTTTCGGCACACCCGGATGGTTCAGACGTTGCAATACGGCTGCTTCTTGTTCAAATAACTGCAACGCCTTGGGTGACGTTTCTACTAAAAGTTTCAATACTTTTTCAGTCTGATCCTGCTGATCCCAAATTGCATAAATTGCTGCAAATCCCCCTAGACCCAAACGCTGGAGAGGAATGTAGCGATTATTTAGCCGCAGCATCGATCCACAACTGCTACAAAACTTAAAGTCCCCAGATTGAGGATAAGGACGGGGGCAGTCGGGATTAATACAA
The DNA here is from genome assembly GCF_040222985.1 of Coleofasciculus sp. F4-SAH-05. NCBI lineage: Bacteria > Bacillati > Cyanobacteriota > Cyanophyceae > Coleofasciculales > Coleofasciculaceae > Coleofasciculus > Coleofasciculus sp. F4-SAH-05. Next base: position 52,886 of record NZ_JAVKBY010000274.1, on the reverse strand, counting down.
TAGACCGACTCTATAAATGACTGATGCACGATCACCAGCGATAGACGATGCCTCTTGATTCTACACAATAAAGTCCCCAGTCCTTTCAGTAATGGGGACTTAACGCTTTAATTAAAACTAATAAATAGATTTATATTGTATCATCTCCTGGCATCTCCTATTTTAGCAGATCAAAGCTTTGTTGTAAGTAGGTGGACATAATTAAAGTTAAAGGTGGCGATCGTCTCAAGAGCCATGAACTCCATAGGACTGTCTGGAGACAAGTGCCTTTAAAATTGCTGTAATGCCCAAAAGAACACAAAGATTGCCTCTTGCTGATTATCTTCACATTACTTTCACAATCAAGGTATAGAATGTGTATTCTTTGCCGTTAAATACAGTAAATACTATCAATATAAAATTTATATATATTATCGTCTAGCAATAGTATAAAGATTTCGTGTAGATTATTTTTATTTAAAAAAAACAAGAAGAATTAATGTTATTACTTGAAATAAGTGAATCGATCATGAAGTTTAGATGAGTCATAGTCGATTCCAGTGTGTATGCCGCTCCTTGTTGTCAGCGATCGCGAATAGCCATCAAACGATGACTGCTTTCCGGAAACCAACTAACAACAGAGATGAACCCAAACGTTATGCAACTAGACACCAACCTATCTGAGATGACCCATACATCAATGATGAGCATGGAAAATAATGAACCTCTCCCTCATCAAGACCATCCAGTCAAGCAAACCGAACATCTCGGATTATTTGATTTAGTTCCCCATTCAGCCGCAACTCATGTCGCTGTTAACGATGGCTCTTGGTTTGATCCAAATACATGGGAGCAAGGTCAAGTTCCTGGAACTGATGCTAGAGTCGTCATTTCTGAAGGTGTTCATGTCACCTACGATGCCGAGAGTGACACTCGTCTAGAAACCGTGCGTGTGGATGGAACATTGGAATTCGCCCACAACCGCAATACCAAAATCGTCGTAGACACATTTATCGCATCACCGACAAGTACATTAACGATTGGCAGTGAAGCTAACCCGATTCAAGCCAACAAAACAGCCCGAATTGTCATTGCTGACAACGGAGAAATTGATTCCAATTGGGACTCTACCCTAATTAGTCGTGGCGTTGTCACTCACGGCAAAGTTAGAATTCATGGTGCAGAGAAACTCGATTTTATATCGCTGCAAACAGACGCATCAGCTGGTGACAATGAACTGGTGTTAAATCTGCCCGATGGCATGACTACACCGGCTGGCTGGCAAGTTGGGGATAAATTAGTCTTAGGTGGCACATCCTACAATCCCGACGGTTCGGATGAGGATAACAGTCGGTTCCAAGATGAAGTCTTAACCATCACCGAAATTAACGGCAACCGGATTCAATTTACCAACAACGATATTACTTCTGGCGATAATACCGTACTCCGATTTGACCACCATCGCCCCCAGGGATTTGAGAGCGAGAACTTAAAGCTTTACATCGCCAACACCAGCCGGAACGTTATCTTCGAGACCGAAAACGCTGAGACATTACCCACTCAGCAACGGGGTCATGTGATGTTCATGCACAACCCGGATGTTGAGATACAAAACGCTGGATTTTATAATCTGGGACGAACTAATATCTTCAGTGGTGTTGATCAGGTGAGTCGTGTCAGAGAGGCGGACACTGTTGCCGTTAAAAACCTATCACCAGAACTGCAACCCGTCCTTTCCCAGGCTTCCTATGATAACGATGATCCAAACAGCCTGGATGTGACCAATGTGCCACTACGCCGTTTATCTGGTTTCGAGAGTTATAACTCGGATTTGGGCATCGTCTTCTGGAATCACATGCGGAATAATGATGGTCAGTTGGGTTTTAACGGTCCAGGCACAAAAGAAGCCCATGACGCTCGCTCTCTTGTCGATAATTTCAAACTTTGGAATATCTATGGCGAGGGTATCTTTTTACAATACAGTTCACAGATTGATTTTGTTGATGGATTGATTGTCGGTGATCCAGAAAACCCTGTTCCATTGCAGAAAGGAATGAACGGTAACGGTCGTGGTCACGGCATTGGTAGCAACACATTGTCTCAAAACCTTCTCTATAAAAACCTTCGCATCGAAGGATTTGAGCGTGGTGTTCGCTTACCAAATGAAGGTAATAGGAGTAAATTAGTACCGTTTTTGGGTTCACGCCTTGAAGACAGTTATCTTGCAAACAATACCTATAACCTATCAAAAAAGGAGCATCCAGGTGACCGACTTTTCTTCCCCGATTCCTTCGATATCGTTAACACCGAATTTAACATCTCTGGTGCCAATATTGCTCCTACTGCTACCTTCAGCTATGAATCAATCGGTAGTCAGGGTGTTGTGACGTTTGATGCGGGTGATTCGTTCGATAGTGATCCACCAGAGGCACTAGAACTAGAAGGCAACGCGATCGCCAGTTACGGTTGGGATTTTGATAATGATGGTACTATCGACGAATTCGGTCGCCAAGTCAATCACCAATTTGACTCAACGGGTTCTCACAATGTCAGCCTGACTGTTTGGGATAGCCAAGGCGCAACAAGTACCCTAACTAAACAGGTTCAGGTAACTCCCACACCATACCCTAACCTGATTGCAGACGGCACGTTTAGTACCACCAGCGAATTGGGAAGGGCAATCAACGCTACCTTTGACAGCACACGGACTAGTGAGGGTTGGATTGGGAACAATTGGTCACTCGATTCCACTATCGGCAATGGCGGTGCTGCAGTTGTTTCAGGTTCCTGGAATGCCGGAATCGGTCAGATCTTTTTAGATAACGGTAGCCGACGTGGCAAGCAGACACTCAGCATTGATATCAAAAACACTGAAGACACCAATAAAGCCAATGAAATTACCGTCAGTGTTTGGGGTGTCGATGGAGAATTTAGAAGTACAGCCGGAAATCTCGATGGTCCTCAGCAGGCTGGAGCGATCCCGATGACGAAGGAAAAGCTTTTGCATCAGACTGTGGGTGGCTCTACTTTTGACTGGACAAGTTTCAACTGGGATGTAGATTTTGGCGAGGGTTACGAGTTCGTAACTGTTCAAGTTGTCGCCAAGGGAGTTCACCCAGATAATGGCGACTTCATTGCCATTGACAATATCTCTATCGGCGATCCTGCCATTAATGGTAACGGTAATGGTCTAAAAGCCGAATACTACAATAACCGCGATTTTACCGACTTAGCCCTAACTCGCACGGATGAAACCGTGGACTTTAACTGGGGTTCAGGTTCACCTGATGCGGCGATAGATGCCAATACCTACTCGGTACGCTGGACAGGTTCAGTCGCCCCCCTCCACTCAGAAACCTACGAATTCTTCACCAATTCTGATGATGGTGTACGTCTGTGGGTGGATGACCAACTACTGATTGACAATTGGACAAATCATGGGGCGACAGAAAATAGTGGCACAATTGACCTGCAAGCCGGTCAACAGTATGACATCCGCATGGACTACTACGAAAACTTTGGCAAATCGGTGGCACAATTGTTGTGGTCTAGTGAGAGTCAAAGTAAGGAGATTATTCCTGAATCTCAGCTTTATTCCCCTGCTGTTGATACTCCTAGTCCAGAGGTTAGTGGTAACGGTACAGGTTTAACTGCCGAATATTACAATAACCGCGATTTTACCGACTTAGCGCTAACTCGCACTGATGATACTGTGGACTTTAACTGGGGTTCAGGTTCACCCGATGCGGCGATAGATCCCAATACCTACTCGGTACGTTGGACAGGGTTTGTGGAACCTCTCCATTCAGAAACCTATCAGTTCAAAACCTCTTCTGATGATGGGGTGCGATTGTGGGTGAATGACCAACTCCTGGTTGATAATTGGACAGACCATGGGGTTACCGATAATCGTGGCACGATTGACCTAGAGGCGGGACAACAGTACGACATTCGCATGGAGTACTATGAGAATAGAGGAAAATCGGTAGCACAACTGGCTTGGTCGAGTCCAAGTCAATCGGAGGAGATTATCCCTAAAAGTCAGCTTTATGCGGCTAATTCCAGTGATTTTTCGGTCAATGAAATGATGCAGAATAGGGCTAGTTCTTTGACAACAGTTGTGTCGGGAGGTGACGAACTTTTAGGCAATACAGGTGTTAATCATTTCGACAATGGTGGACATTCGCATCTGCTTATAACTGAAGAAAATGGAAGTCAAGATAGTTTTGATTTTGCAAGTGGACAAATGACTTTAGCTAATCATCAAGATGTATCAGACTCGGTTACTGCTAGTGAAGTGACGCCGATTAACCTGATGAATAGCATCGGTATCGGAGATCCTTTCACGAATGAGACTGTTGAATCTCTGATTGAAATGCCTCAAGCTGAACTGCTGACGGTTCCAACTCTTTTTTAATAGCCAATCCGGTTAAGTTTAGGCGATGAGGGTGATATAGTAATCGCCATAGCGGTTAGGACGCATCTTATGGTAGAGACTAGACATGCCTAGTCTGGAACAACAGTTTGTTTGTCCTAATCGATGTGTCTACTGCTAGAATTGGGTACGGCAATGCCGTGCCCCTACCTTAACTATGGGGATCTAAAGCGTCTCTTAAACCATCTCCGAGTAAATTAAAGGCTAAAACGGTTAGAGTAATAAACAAACCAGGAAATAATATTGTCCAGGGAGATGATAGGGAATAGCCGCCCTTAAATGCATCGGATAACATTGTTCCCAATTCCGGTGTGGGAGGTTGGGCGCCTAACCCTAAAAAGCCTAACCCTGCTGCTTCTAAGGTAGCCGTACCAATGGAAAGAGTGGCTTGAACGACTAAAGGACTCAAGCTAGCGGGTAAGATATGATAAACAATAATTCGTCCTGGCGTAGCACCAAACGATCGCACGGTTTGCACAAAGTCCTGTTCCCGCAAGGATAGCACCATAGAACGAGTCAAGCGGATGAAAATGGGGACTTGCACCACACCCACAGCAATCATCACACTGGCGATACTAGGACCGGTTACCGTAACGATCGCGATCGCGAGTAGAATTGAGGGAAAGGCTAACAGGATATCGGTGAACCAGCCAATCACGGTTTCTAATCCGCCTCGAAAATAACCCGCGATTAACCCTAACACGACTCCCACGATTAGCCCTAATCCCACGGAAACTAAACCGATAAACAAAGACGTGCGTAACCCATACCATAACAGGTCAAGCATATCTCGTCCCAAACCATCGGTGCCAAACCAATGATTCAAGCTGGGAGGTTGCAACCGGGCAGTATAATTGCGATCGGTTGCCGGGTTATAGGGATTGAGAATCGGTGCCAACAGCGCCAATATGATTATAGTAAGCGTGATTCCCAGACCAATTTTGCCTGATGTTGATTGCCCAAATCGCTGAACGGCTTTGTTTTCCATGGAAACAGGGAACAGGGAGATAGGGGAGATGGGGAAGATGGGGGAGATGGGGAAGATGGGGAAGATGGGGGAGATGAGGGAGATGAGGGAGAAACGTTCCGGTGAAACGTCTATTGTAGGGGCGGGTTTTACCATTAACATTTGATTTTCACCCTGATGTTACTAAACCCGCCCCAACGGAGTCCAATAATGCCAATGACGAATGACGAATGACAAATGACGAATGACAAATGACAAATGACAAATGACAAATGACAATCAATAATGACTTCCCGATTTGCGATGATGTACAGCCGTCATCCCCATCGATTGCAATACTTTACCATTATCAACAATCGCATAGACTAACCAGTGATCGCCACAGTCCATCCGACTCTGCACTGTACATTCTAAATAAGCCAAGGCATCTTTGATAATCGGACAACCATTTTCCGCCGTTTCCGTCTCTAACCCTGCAAATCGATCGTCCCCTGGGGCAAAGGATTGCAAAAAGTGTCGCCGGACATTCATCCCTTCTTTTAAGATATTCAGGACAAAGCTATCTCCCGTATGCGTCAACGACTCAACTGTCCGATCTTTAGCAATGGCAACAGTAATCCCTGGCGGATTGAATGAGGCTTGCGTTACCCAAGAGGCTAACATACCACTACGAACATTACCACGCTGCGCCGCCACAACACACAATGACCCGACAATTTGTCCCACCGCTTGCGCCGTTCGATCAATTTGGGCGCTACTGACGGCTTGTTTTGGGGCGCGGAATTTCTTGGATTTTTTCAGCGCCTGGGCAAAGTCTGTGCCGATTTCTTTACAATATTGAATTGTCTCGTCGTCAGGTTTAAATTTAACCCGAATCGATTCAAACCCTAATCGATACCCCGCATCTAAGAGTTTACTTTCAATTTCATCAACGGCTTCGCCACTCCAGCCATAGGAACCAAACACCCCAGCTAGTTTGGTTTTCGCGGCATTGGAGAGGACAATCCCTAACGCCGTTTGCACTTGAGTGGGGGTATGCCCACCCAGAGTGGGGGAACCAATTAAAAAGCCATCACAACGTTGAATCGCGGCTTCAATCTCCCCAGTTTCGGCAAATTCACAGTTAATCGATTCGACGGCTGCACCCGTTTTGGTGATACCTTTCGCGATCGCTTGGGCTAAGGTGGCGGTATTCCCATAAGCTGATGCATAAATTAGTGCCACTGTCAAGTCCTGTTCAGTCTGCTGCTGACCCCATTGGCGATAGTCATGGAGGAATCGACTGAGGCTGTAGCGGACAATCGGACCATGACCTGGCGCGTACATTTTAGCCGAGAAGGGGACCAATTTGTTCAGGGCGACGTCCACCTGTCGTGCTTGAGCGGCATGGAGACAATCATAATAGTAGCGTCGGTCTTCGTCTAGGCGTTTCCAGTTTTCATCAAAGAGTTCATCGCCGCAGACATGGGAACCGAAGAGTTTATCGGTAAACAGGATACGGCTTTGGGGATCGTAGGTACATTGTCCATCGGGCCAACGGGGTGTGGGGATGGGGATGAATTGTAGCTGATGATTTTGACCTAAGTCTAAGGTTTCCTCGCCTTTGGGTACCCAAACATTGCATTGGTGTTCCCGTAAGGCATTTTGTAACGCAACCGCCCCGGCTTTAGAACAAACAAAGGTAATTTGGGGGGCTAAGTCTAGCAAGGCTTTCAGCGTTACCATCCGGTTGGGATTAACATGACCTAAAATCACATAATCCAATTGCTGCACATTCATGCATTGCTGCAATTGATTCAGGAAGATTTCGGTAAAGGATTCCCCTGGCGGATCAATCAGCGCTGTTTTATCGGCTTGGATGAGATAGGAGTTGGCGGTTGTCCCCCGTTGCAGGGAATATTCTACCTCAAACTTAAGTCTATCCCAGGTGCGCGATCGCAAAACAGTTGTATCGGTTCCTTCAATGGCGGCGACTTGGACATCACGGGGTTTAATATCAGGGATTGTAGTCATAGATAATCAGTTGGACGAGTTAATGTTGACGGTTTAGATTGGAACTTACGCAAAAGCTCTATATGTAGGGTGTGTTAGCGTAGCGTAACGCACCTTAAGCAATATATAGCCTTACCAAAGCAGGTTAGGACATTTTTACTGTTGCCTGTTGCCTGTTGCCTGTTGCCTTTTGGGATAAACTGATGTCCTAACCTGTGTGCTTAGTGCTATATAGGATGTGACTGTGTAAGTTTTGAGGTTAGGAAAAATGGCACAGCAAAGACCGTAATATTTGGACTTCAGTGACCCCTTTTATCTGCCACAACCGTTGTATTGGGGTAAGGAGTTAACGGGTTATTCTTAGAGTCAGCAACCTGACTCATTGTCGGCTGTTTATATTGCCAGGACAACCGTTTTTCCGGGTCAACCCCATCGAAGGTTGGTGGCAAATAGACTCGTACAATTAATAAGGCTGCCATCACCATTAAGAACGCACAGGCAGCTAAAATTTGAATCCAGGAGGTTTCCAAGACTCCCCGCACAATTACCTCCCGCAGAACCGAGACAATTGAAACTTCCACCGCGACGCCAATCGATACCCGCTGTTCTTGTAAGTAAATAATCAGCAGTCGGAATAACTCAACCAAAATCAGCAAGAACAGAATATCTGAAGTCACGCCAGGGAAATCTAAGGGCGGTAGCAACTCCAAAAACATCTCTCGTAGCTGAATCGCCATTAAAGCAAATAAGCCAACACAGAGGGAAATGATAAATAAGTCTTGAATTGTTTCCAGCGCCCGGACGATGCGATTCTGCTTAAGCTGTTCGTACCAGTTCGGCGGCGAGGATGTTAGAGGATCGTGCATGGGAGGTTCCTTCTGTATCACTAGAACCTAGATTACATTTTCCTCGCTTATTGATGCAAGTTTTTAGTATTTAAAATACTAATGCTTTTAATCAACAGGCACTGATGCTGGGTAGAGACGTAGCATGCTACGTCTCTACATTGCTTATTCAGGCAAGCCCTATATAATTTTAGGTCGTCTGGATATGTCCTCCGCTTCTGCAATCATACTAATCGCAATCGGATCTTTAATCGATTTTGCCGGATTCTCCAGTTTCTCCCCCCTGTGGAATCCCCTACCACTACGTTCCCATAGAACCGTAAAACCAATTGGCGGGTGATTGTGTATCTTGACTTGTGTGATAGTCATAGGAATTCTGGGCAAATTCCTCTCGGGATATGAAACCATCATTGTCCGTATCAATATGGGAAAAAGCAATTTTAGCGTCGGCTTCAGAACTCCCTATTGTCGTCAAAAAAACACTAAACTCTTTTTCATCAATGCTTCCGTTACTATCTAAATCAATAGCTTCATAAAGCATTTTATTCAAGTCAGTACCATTTTTTCTTGCGTTAGGCGACTCGATAAAACGTTCACAAGCCTTGATGTATTCTTCCAGAACTACTTTATTGTCACCATCAATATCAGCGGGTTTGAAATAACCATCCCAAATTTTACGATAAGCAGCCTTAATTTTTTTATGCTCTGGAGAACCTGAACTAATACCCAGCTTTTGAGCAACCTTTTGAGCTATTTCCTCAAAGTCTGATACCGTTACAACTCCATCATTAGATACGTCGTATTTATTGAACGCAAATGAAGTCTTTTTCTTGAGAAATTCAGATAAAGCCATAACTTAATCTAGTAATTTAGCTTTTTAAATTTTACTTATAAAACAAAAATGTAAAATTGTCAAGGTCATTGAAGTAAAAAATTGAGTCTTCCGTACTTAAGTGTGCTAAACTGTTAGGATAATGCCACAAAAGTAAAGCGCGTATTGTAAAATCATTAAAATTCCTGAAGCCAAATCCACACCGTTTTAATAGTTTCAGTTTATTGTTATAGCAGTAGACACATCGATTAGGACGTTTCAGCGCTTCGGCTGTTTTCTTTTCTTAAGGTTTCCGTATTCCGGCGTTCGATGAGTTTCAGCAGGATTTCGCTATGGAAGGAACGACTAATCGGATAGAAGTACGCCCAAGCTAAACCTCCCATGAGGACAATAGCGGGAATCGGACCAATCAGCAGACGAATCGTCCACAACGCGGATTCTGGTTGAGTCACGGGTAACTGTTCGGATGTGGTGGAGATGAACCCAGACACGTCGAGGGCTTTACCCACGAGGAATAGTGCGATCGCGACGGCAATTTTGTGTATTTGTACCACTAATCCGTAGAAAATGCCCTCCCGCCGTTGTCCGGTGTTGAGTTCATCGAAATCAACCACATCCGGAAGCATTGACCAGGGTACAATGTAAGCCGTGGATAAACCCAGCCCCACAAATACCGCCAGAACATACATTAATCCCACTTGATTGGGTTGTAAGAAAAACAGTCCCATTAAGGCACAGACGGTAACAGGGATACCGATACAATAGATAGCCCGTTTACCTATCCGTTTGGCGATCGCACTCCAGACAAATGTCATGCTTAGGGCTGTTCCTTGAACCGTTAGCGCCGTTTGGGTAAAGTGATGATCGGGTAATCCCATCCAATGAATCACAAAATAGGGGAGAATCGCCGCCGTTGTTTGCAGACTTAACCAAGAACACAAATAAATCCCAATTACACAAATAAACGGGAAGTTACTGAACGCAATCCGAAACTGTTGGGTGATGGGTAAAAAAGATACTTGAGTCACGGATTCCCGTTGGGCTTCGATTTGCTTATAACGCTTATGCGTTCCCCAAACACAAAGGAAAATCGCTAACGTGGCGACGACTGCACAAATTGTTCCCAGAATCCGATACTCTTGAGATGGATCATCAATCTGGGCAAAAATAATCTGGGCTAAACCCAGGGAGAAAATACTCGCACCGATACTAAACGCGGCTTTGAAGCTAATTAAACCAATGCGTTCGTCATAGCTTTGAGTTAGTTCAGCCGCTAACGCATTATGGGTGAGAACAACCGAAGTAAACGCGGCATAAAAGAGAATCCCAACTCCCCCATAATAGGCAAACAGTAGCCACTGATCCGAGGTGGGCGGAACAAACCACTGTAAGCTAAAGCCAATCCCCAAGGGAATCGCCCCAATCAGCATCCAGGGGTAACGCCGCCCTAAAGGAGAACGAGTGCGATCGCTCAAATACCCGATCATCGGATCATTAATCGCATCCCAAACCTTGCCAATCAGTAAAACACTCCCCGCCAAGGTGGGATTTAATCCCGCGACATTGGTGAGGAAAAACAGTAAGAAAAAAACTAAGATATTACCCGGAATCTCTCCTCCCAGTTCTCCAACTCCATAAGCTAGTTTGGTGGGCAAATTCAAGGGTTCACTAGGAGTTTTCTGGGGGACAGGATTAGCCATCAGGGATGTTTACAACTCATTTTGAGCGATCATCTCATTTCTGATGGCAGATGACAAGGTTGTCCTTCGTCATTTGTCCTTCGTCATTTGTCATTTGTCATTTGTCATTTGTCATTTGTCATTTGTCATTTGTCATTTGTTTTTCCGAATGACGTAGCCTGCTTCTCGCGAAGCGAGTATGATAAATGACGAATTTTCCTTTGTCTACAGGTGATTAATTAATTGTCATGCATTTCAGCTACTTGATGCAGCGACGTTTCAAATTCCATGCGCTGTTGGGCATTGCGGAGAAAGTAACCGCTCATCATCGCAGAAACTAATAACCGACTCAGATTTTCGCGGTTAGTTGTAACGGTGACATTAAAATGTTCGTGAGGGAGTGCGCCTAACATTCCGATTAGGTTGCGTTCCATCACCTGAACCACTTCCGGATCGGGTTTAGAGAGTTGGGTAACAGTTTCTGGATGCAGAGACTGGACATATTGCCAGAGTACGTTACCGCCTTCGCCTTCGTTGTCGAAGAATTCTGAAACTCGATTGGACAGATTGTTCATAATAGCTAAATTCGTTTGTTTTCCTATCTCTTATCTCTTATCTCTTATTTTAATCAATCTATTAGCCGTCGCCTAGTGAGTGCAACCGAACACCTGTGGCGGATTTTACGACTAATTACAGGTGCTGAAATCATCCTGTCAATGATGCCAAAAATGCCTTGACCACTTCCGCCCAACCCTGAGAACCGGGTGCGGGTGCGACTTGCCATCCTTTACCGGATAATCCGGGATGAATCCCTTTATTTCCGGGAACAATTACCGGATTATCCACAGCTTCCAGCATCTCTAAGTCATTGGGACTATTGCCTAAACCCAGGGTAGTAATTTGGGCATCGGGTCGAGCAAATTGGTAGCCATCTACTACCCACTGTACTGCTTTTCCTTTGCCTGCTCCAGCACCGAGCAAATGACAGAAGCGATCGCCAACAACTATCCGGTATCCTAAGTCTTGTACAATTTCGTTAAGGCGTTCTGGTGTTACCTTCTTAGGAGTCACAAAGGGTTCAGTAAACTGCCGCGCATTGGCTTGTTTTGCTTCATCGGAGGACAATCCTGTCAAGTGACAAATCTCGGCTTCACTCATATCCCCAAATCCCCGCAAGGGTTCATTGAGGGCGGTGGCTATTTTCTCTAATCCAAGTCTGGCTTCAGCATAAGTACAACCTAAGTGATGCAGATGATAACCCCCCCATTGGTTACTTTTGGGTAAGGTTAAGTCGTTATAATCGAGGGGAACAAAGATACCGCTACCATTTTCCACAATAAACGGATCATTGATTTGTAGGGATTGGCGCAGCGTTTCGACTTCTAGGCGTGTCTTACTGGTAACCGGAATAACCGGAATCTGATTATTTTTTAAGGTATTGAGAACAGGAATCGCATTCTGATAACTATAGGTTTCAGAATCCAGAAGCGTGCCATCTAAGTCAGTGAAAATGATTAAAATGGTTGTCATTTGTCCTTTTAAATTCGGTTATTCTTACGCTGTTCTACATTTCAACTGTAAAGTCAATACGGACAAAATCATTGTACAGCGAGCCAAAAATATCGCTACTAATCCCAAATTTAAATGCATGACAGCTTAGTCAGCTACGTTTCTTTTCTACAGTCTCAAGAGACTCACATTGTCTCCATAATACTTGTCAATTAATTTCAGAATATCCTGATAATCAAAGTCATTCGCGAGTTCCAACACCTGGGTAACAAAGGCAAGATAGTCAGAATTTAATTGTTGAAGTCGCAAAATTTGCTGCTGCACATTTTGAACGTCACCCATTTGAGCAGCTTCATACAGCAGTAGTAGTTCTGCTAGCGGCGGTACTACTACTTCAGTTTCTGGGGATAAGGTGTTGATGATTTGATCCGACTCATCCCCAAGTTCCTGAGATAGAGTTTGGCTCTGACTATCATCAATTTCATTAAAATCTGCCCAGGATAAAGGCGTATACACATCCAAGTCAAACCAAAATTTGCTGCCTAGGTTGGGACAACTTTCCAGAAAAATTTCACTCCCCATAAGAGCCAGGATTTTTTGGCTAATAGTCAGTCCTAATCCCGTTCCTTCTGGGCTATGGGAACGCTCCATCACTTGCTCAAATGGCAAGAAAATGTTTTCCCATTTTTCTGGAATAATTCCTATCCCTGTATCTTCGATTTCAAAGCGTATCTTGGCAAAGAGTTTTTTGGCTTTACCTGTTAGCTTAGATGAAATTAATTTATATTCATTCGATTCATAACTGCAACTCCTGACGCTCACTTTTAAAGTAACACTACCTTGACAAGTAAATTTAATTGCATTAGAAAGCAAATTAATTAAAACTTGGCGCAGTCGTTTTTCATCAATATATATCTCTGGAGGCAGTGAAGTGAGCTTAAAATAGACAAATTGAAGCTTTTTCTCTTGAGCTTTAAATTTAAATAGTTCTACCAGATTATTTAAAAATAAATAGAAATCAATATAGTCAGGAAAAAGTTTCAGCTTTTGAGCTTCGATTTTAGACAAATCTAAAATATCATTAATCAGCATAAGCAGATGACTACCGCACTGATAAATAACGCTAAGTCCCTTGTGTTGCAAAGGCGTGCAATCTGTATCTTTTTGCAGCAGTTGAGCGTAACCCAAAATGCCTGTTAGAGGAGAACGGAGTTCATGACTCATGTTAGCGAGAAACACACTTTTGGCACGGTTGGCGGCTTCAGCTTGCTCAACGGCTTGGTGCAAAGCGGCTTCAGTTTGCTGGCGAATCTGAATCTCTTCCAAAAGCTGTGCATTTTGCACAACGAGTTGCTGAGAAAGTCTCTGAAGGCGCAATTGATTCTCGACTCGCGCCACGACTTCTGGGGCTTGAAAGGGTTTAGTAATGTAGTCCACACCGCCAACGGCAAAGGCTTTTAGTTTATCAGCTGTTTCATTTAAGGCACTTAAAAATATGATGGGAATTGAACAAGTGGTGGTGTCTTCTTTAAGAATAGAGCAGACTGTATAGCCATCCATCTGTGGCATTTTAATGTCGAGGAGAATTAAGTCAGGCGGGTGAGAACGAACTGTTTCTAATGCCACCTGTCCACTAATGGCTTTTCTAACTTTATAACCCTCTAACCTAAGAATTGCCGCCAAGGAGCGCAGGTTATCTATATTGTCATCTACGATTAAAAGACTCGTTTGCTTGTTTACCATAACTCCCCTTTGCTCTCGTCAATTTACTTTGAAATATTGCAGTATGAATTTTCGGGAATTGAGTATTCCGCTACCGTCTGATTTCTGCCTCCTGCTTTCGCTCGATACAGTGCCTGATCTGCCTGATTAATTAACGCTTCCACGTTCACTAAAGGATTAGGAATTAGACTGGACACGCCTAAACTTAAGGTGACATATTTACTGCTCTCTGAACCGCGATGGGGAATCTTGAGAGTTTCCACGCCTTGGCGGATAGTTTCGGCAACATGAATCGCGCCTTTGGCATTGGTATTGGGTAAAATGACGGCAAATTCTTCACCGCCATAGCGGGCGACTAAATCGGCGGGACGTTTGACTGATAGGCGGATTTTTGTGGCTACGTTTCGCAGACAATCATCGCCGGATTGATGTCCATAGGTATCGTTATAACGCTTAAAAAAATCAATATCTGCTAAAATTAAGGAAAGGGGAAGTTGCTCTCGAAATAGTCGTTGCCATTCTCGATGAATGTATTGGTCAAATTTGCGGCGATTGGCGATTCCGGTTAAGCCATCTATAGTCACTAAATATTTGAGTTTCTGATTGGCTTCAAATAAAGCCGTTTCGACTTTAATCCGCTGGATCAATGTGCCTAACTGAGCCGCGATAAGCTGGATAAAGTCGATTAATCTCGGTTCGGATTCACTCCTGGCTTGTTTGAAAAAGACTAAAATGGCTAAGACGCGATCGCGAAACAGAATTGGTACGCCGACACCCGTTTTTAGGTCAAGATTTAACCCCCCTTCAGCACAAAGACAACAGCAAGCTGATTCCGCCGAAATCTCGGTGATCCATTCCGGCTTTTGCGATACCCACACTCGCCCCGGTAGTCCAATATTCGGCGCAAAGGTAGTAGTTTTTCGATGATATCTAAATAAGTCAAAGGTGGGATCTCGACTATACCATCCCCGACTACAGTCCAGGAGAGTTTCTTTCGGATTAGGAATCCACGCTTCGGCAAAATCCCAATCAATAGTTTGACAAATTTTTGTTAATGTGATAGTCAGAGCAGACTGAAAATCATCGGTTTGGCTAATCCGGTGAGTCAGCGTTAATAAAAGCTGTAATTGGGCATTTTGGTCTTGAAGTTGCTTCTTTTGGGCGAGGAGTTCTTGGCGTTGATGGGCAATCATCAGGTTATTTTTAACGCGGATTAATACCTCTTGCGCCTGAAAGGGTTTTACAATATAATCTGACCCACCCACATTAAAGGCTTTCACCTTATCTTCTACGTCATCTAAGGCACTCAAAAAGATAACGGGAATCCTTTGAGTAGCGGTGTTGGCTTTTAGAGTTGAGCAAACGGTATAGCCATCCATTTGCGGCATTTTGATGTCGAGGAGAATTAAGTCCGGCGGGTAGGAACGAATGGTTTCTAACGCCATCTTGCCACTAATAGCTTTTCTCACTTTATACCCAGCACTGCTGAGGATGGCAGCCAGCGATCGCAGATTATCAGGATGGTCATCTACAATTAAGATATTTGCTTTAACATCTAACATCGCTGCCCTCCTCGGTTATAAGTAATAAGTCTATTGTAGAGCCAGGTTGAGCAACTGTAGAGCCAGGTTTAGGGACAATTGTAGGGGCGGGTTTAGGGACTAAATTTATCTCCCCACCGATAACGGAAAAACAAAACCCGCCCTCCTCACCGATAACGGAAAAACAAAACCCGCCCTCCCCACCGATAACGGAAAAACAAAACCCGCCCTCCTCACCGATAACGGAAAAACAAAACCCGCCCTCCCCACCGATAACGGAAAAACAAAACCCGCCCTCCCCACTTTCCGCTATTATGGGATACGTTTGATCCCCCTAAATCCCCCTTAAAAAGGGGGACTTTAACGGTATCAGGGTGTGTTAATATAGCTGTTACCGCAGTAAATGAACAACTTGCACCCGCCCTTGTCAGAAATAACGGAACTACTTATCTGAATTAATGACAGCTTGAGCTAGCTGAATAATTGGATCAAACTGGAAATTGTGAGCAAGATGGCTTAGGGTCGTAATTAGAAGCATTTCCTCTGGCGGAATTTGTTCAATCAGCGAAAAGATTTCTTCATCATCACAAAGCTGTGCCGCTTCAGAGAGCATTTCAATCCAGGATAGGGGCATCACCGATAAACATTCAGGAGTTAACTGATTGACGTTAACAGATGTCTCTAGTTGAGTATTTCTGGATAAGTTTGGGAGATCATCTGCATAAACATAGCGCACTCCTAAATATTCTTCCATCTTGGCAAACAACGCTTCCACTTGAAAAGGTTTTGTAACATAATCATTACAACCCGCTTGTAGTGCCGAGGCGCGATCGCTATCGGAAGCATAAGCCGTTAACGCGATAATAATTGGGGTTTGACTGTCTGATTGGCAACGAATCTGTTGCGTCGCCTGATAACCATCCATGATCGGCATACGCATATCCATCCAAATCAGATGGGGTTGCCACTGTTGCCACAATGTCAGGGCTTCCTGTCCATTTTCCGCCTCGCGCACCTCTAACTCTGGAAAGGTTAACAGCTTAACTAAAATTTGGCGGTTTTCGGGTTTATCGTCAGCAACAATAATCCGGTAGGAGGGTTGATCGGGAACTAATCCAATAACTCTGCGGTGAGTATGAACAAGTTCCATATCGGATGCATCAGCCAAGTGAACCGGAATCTCAAAGCTGAATGTGCTACCTTGATTTAGTTGACTACTCACCTGAATACCACCACCCATTAATTGGACAAACTTACTGCTAATTGCTAACCCTAAACCCGTCCCTTCATTTGCCACCTTCCCAGCGTTAGTTTGGATAAAAGCATCAAATATACTCCCTAATTCCGTTGGCGCAATTCCCACGCCTGTGTCGGAAATCTCGAAACGGAGATGGAAAGATGGGGAAGATGGGGAAGATGGGGAAGCTGGGGAAGCTGGGGGAGCTGGGGGAGCTGGGGGAGCTGGGGAAGATGGGGAAGATGGGGAAGTCAAAAGTGCTACACGTAAAGTAATACTACCCTGTGGCGTGAATTTAATCGCATTACTGAGCAGATTAATCAGAACTTGGCGCAATTTGTTGCTATCTGCCTGAATATAGTGAGGAACATCAGCCGCAATATTTAAGTGAAGCTGCAACCCTTTAGCCCGTGCTTTGTGTTGAAACATCTCTTGGAGCGATCGCATCAAAGCAATTAGGTCAAAACGGCTCTCTTCTACGCTAATACATCCGGCTTCGATTTTCGATAAATCCAGGACATCATTAATCAAACTGAGTAAATGATTGCCACTCTTATTAATAATGTCTAAATTTTCTTGTTCCTCTGGAGTAATCGCTGGATCACGACTCATCACCTGGGTAAACCCCAAAATAATATTCAGCGGAGTACGCAATTCATGGCTCATATTCGCTAGGAACATACTTTTTGCCTGATTCGCGGCTTCGGCGTCGGCTTTCGCCTGTTGTAGGGATAAATCTGCCTGTTTGCGTTTAGTAATATCTCGTAAGGCAATCACATAAGCCGATTTTGAGAACCATTGAATCGGAGTTGCCTTCATTTCTGCCGTTCGCCCTATCCCACTCGATTGCATCAACTCGATTTCTGTGGTTTCTCCTAAAGGCATTCCCCACTGATAGTTCAGTAATGCGTCTGGGGTCATATCAAAAAGCTGGGCGGCGGCGGGGTTGGCAAAACAAACCTGACCCTGGCGATCGACGATCATGATTCCGTCGCAGGTAGCAGTAATGATGGTTTTGAGTCGGGTTTCACTTTGCTGGAGTTTTTTCTCAATTTGTTGGCGTTCGGTAATGTCCTGCACAAACGCGGTGAACATGACCTGATTATCCAGAATTAACTTGGAAATAGAGGCTTCCGCTGGAAATTCTGTGCCGTCTTTGCGGCGAGCAAAAATAGCTTGGCGTTCTCCCATACGCCTTGCTTTTCCCTGAGAATGGCTGAAGGTTTTAATATGTTGGTGGTGAGCAAGGGTGTAGCGATTGGGTAACAGTAAATCTAGGGGTTGACCTAACACTTCACTCACCCTATAGCCAAACATCTTTTCTGCCCCTTGATTAAATAAGATAATCCGTTGGTTAGCATCAACAGAAATAATCCCATCACTGGCAATTTCCAGAATGCCCGCAAATCGAGCCTGGGACGCCCGAAGTTCCTGTTCGGCTTGGTGACGAATTTGCAGTTCCTGTTGCAGCGCTTCTGTACGTTCTGTTACCCGAACTTCTAGGGTGGCTTTTGCCTGTTGCAATTCCAGTTCAGCTTGCTTACGCAGCGTCACATCCAGAGCGGTGCTAATCACCATGCGCCGCCCATCACTCAGCTTACCCAAGGGGGCGGAATAGAAATCCCAGATGCGAGTGGAGCCATTACGAGTGATAATGGTATATTCGCCTTCGCCAATGGGTTGATTGAGTTGATATAACTGATCAATCCTTGCCCGAACTAACGCTTGGCGAGTACCGTAGGCTTTTTGGGTCCAATCTGCGATCGCGCGAATGTCTTGCTCAGTGTAACCCGTGAGTTCTGTCCACGCTTGGTTAATCTGCAAAACTTCGCCATCTTCAGCATGGAGCATAATCGGCATGGGTGAATAGAGGACTGCACGACGAAAGCGTTCCTGGCTCTCTTGCAGCGATTGTTCTGACTGTTTACGAGAGGTAATATCCGTCAGCGTCACCACACACCCTTGGATATGGTTTTTGGAGTTCAACAACGCCCGCCCACTCAGGAGTAAATGGAATTCTTGCCCATCCTCTCGCCCAAAAACGACTTCAACCCCTTGGAAGGTTTCCCCATTCAGAATTGTGGCAATGGAAAAGGGGTGTCCTGAGGTTGGGGATGGTGAGGAGATTGTATGATTATCTTCCCGAATAGTAGATAAGCCAAACATCAGCGGAAAAACCTGATCAAATGGCTGAAGTATGGGATTTTTCCCACAAATTTCCTGGGTAGCCATACTGGTGCGGATAATAGTTCCCCTTTGATCACAGACTACAATCGCGTCAGCCACTTGCTCGAAAATAGAACGCGCCAGCTTTTCATCGGCGACTATTTTTTTTTGTCGTTTATTTTCAGTTAAATCCGTGACAATTAAACAATTAACTTTGACCCCCTCCATCATCAATAGATTGACCGATAGCTCCACAGGAATCTCTGTCTGATTACTGGCAATGAGATAGAATTCCCTGTGACTATATCCGGCTTCATCTTTCTGCAATAGGGATTGGAAGAGGGGGACTTCGACCGGGTTAAGGTATTGTTTAAAGTTAGAGCCAATAACCGTTTCTAAATTTCTTTGCAAAAGATCGGCTAAACGGCGATTACAATACAGCAGTATGCCTTCAGATGTCAGCGTCGCTGCCCCCTCTTTCATTTGTTCCACAAACAGTCGATAAGGTTCATCGGCACTCTGTAAGGTAAAAATCTGGTCGCCTTCGGGTCCGGATACGACTAACGCATCCACCTCACCCTGGCTAATTGCCTGCAATGTTTCTTCCGCGACACTCAGGCGATCGCGTAAGTCTTGAAGTTCTTGTTCTAATTCCTCCCGTGTTTTTTCTGGCATCAATTTCAAGGTAATTTATAGCTAATCATTGTTCGTCACAATATCTAGCCCCACCATAATTTTTTCGGTCTGGGACATATCGCCAATAATCCGTTGTAATGGCAGGGGCAGTGTTTTGATCAGGGTGGGTGTGGCAAAAATCTGTGCTTGCTTAACCAATTCCGGTTGTTGATAAATATCGATAACCTCCAAGGTGTATCGTTCGGGAAGATAGTCTTCACAGATACGTTTGATCATTTCAATGGCACGGATCGATTTTAACGTTGTTCCAGAAATATACAAGTGGAGACAGTAATGCGTTTTGTTGCTTTTAATTAGGGCTTGTTCAAAGGCTTCTGTCGAACTTTTTATGTTTTCATTTTTCATTATTTTATCCTATTTGTTGATAAAATTACTTTGCCCTATACCTTCTAATTTTGTTCGGATTTTTGACGCAAATCGAGTCCTACCAAAACTTTTTCAGTATTGGATAAATCGCCAATAATTTGTTTGAGTGGCGCCGGAAGTTTCCGCACCAATGTCGGAATCGCCACAATTTTGTCTCCTTTGGCAAGTTGAGGATTTTCGAGTAGATCAATCACTTCGATATGATATTTACCATTCAGGTGTTCCTCACAGATTTTTTTCAAGTTCGCAAATGCTTTAATTGATTTCGGGGTTTGCCCTGCTACATAGAGGCGCAATTGCCAAAATACTGATGCCTGATTGCTAATTTCTTGTAGAGTTTCCATAATTAAAAATACTTGAGAGATTAACCCCAGACGTCTACTCATTGCCCTGAATTAAATCCGCCTGACGAAGCTGCGCGATCGCGACTCGGTTTTGCTGTAGATTATCTTGCTGTGATTGCTCCTCCTGCATCATCTCTTCAATATTTTCCTCTTCCCGTTCTAGCTGTGCTTGCAAGGCGGTGATTTGGGATTGGACAATCACTTTCTGGCGGGCAAAATCACGGCGCTTGCGCTCAAATTGCTGTTTTCGAGTCAAATTCATGGCTTTTTCTTTTTCCGCTTGAATCTTTCGCGCCGTACCTGTCAGCACCATTCCTTCTCCCAAATAGACATCGACTAACTCGACTCCCTGCTTGGTTAATTTTAATTCCCGCACCTGATTCGAGTGTTTCATCCCACGAGATTTGAGGATAAAAAATACACGATTGCGTTCGCCATTACTCTCCACAAAGCGCACCTCCAGCCAGGTATCCATTAACGAGGAAACGCCGATCTCAGTCTGCTCAACAGGCATCCCCCCTTGGATTAAATTAGTCAAAAACACCGTAATTTGTTGGTATTTTAGCAGATCAATCAGACGAAAGAGAAAAGCTTTTGCCTGTAAGAGAGTACCGCCCATAGTCAGATTACTCATCGGGTCAATAATCACAACCGTAGGCTGAAACTTTTTAATTAAACTGTGGATTTGTACCAGGTGCATTTCTAAGCCATAAGCCGTCGGACGTCTCGCCTGAAATCGTAACAAGCCTTGGTTGACAAATTCCGGTAAATTAATGCCAACCGATTGCATATTGCGGATAATTTGCTGCGGGGCTTCTTCAAAGGCAAAATAGAGACAGCGTTCACCCCGCCGACAGGCGGCTTCAGCAAAATGTGCCGCCAACGTCGTTTTCCCTGTTCCCGCTGTACCTGTGATCAGAATACTGCTACCACGAAAATATCCCTCCCCTCCCAGCATCGTGTCGAGGCGTTCAATCCCACTCGATATCCGTTCCTGGGTTACGGTATGATCCAATCCCACGGATGTAATCGGCAATACAGTAATCCCGTCTGAATTAATCAAAAAGGGATAGTCATTTGTCCCGTGACTAGACCCCCGGTACTTGACAATTTGCAACTTACGGGTTGAAATATCTTCGTAAAGACGGTGATCGAGGCGAATCACGCAATCAGAAACATACTCTTCGATGCCATAACGAGTCAGAGAGTTTTCCCCTTTTTCCCCGGTGACAATTGCCGTAACCCCTTTCGTTTTCAACCAGCGAAATAACCGCCGCAACTCTGCCCGGACAATCGCCGTATTGGACAAGCCAGAAAACAGCACTTCAACGGTATCCAGAACAACTCGCTTGGCACCGATGGCGTCAATGGCGCTGCCGAGGCGAATAAATAAAGCTTCTAAATCATAGTCCCCAGTTTCTTCAATCTCCTGCGGGTCAATATAAACATAATCAATCGAGAGTTTTTCTGTTGCCGTCAATTCTTCCAAATCCCAACCCAAAGACGTGACATTTTGGGTCAATTCTGCCGCCGTTTCTTCAAACGCCATGAACACACCCGGTTCTGAGTAGTCCAGGATACCCCGTACTATAAACTCCATCCCCATTAACGTCTTTCCACACCCGGCTGTTCCACAAACCAGGGTTGTTCGTCCTAAAGGCAATCCACCATCAGTAATTTCGTCTAATCCTTTGATCCCGGTTGGGCATTTGCGAAGTTGATTTTTGGCTAATGTGGTTTTTGACACGGATTGCCCCTCCTCAGAATGGTGTTAGTCGTGGATTGGTGAGAATTAGCCACCATTATCCATCCCCTCATCTTATCGGGAAAAAATGAGGAATTTATGACGATTGGAGGCAGGGGGATTTACACCATTGTGGTTAAATCGGGCGCACGTCGGTGCGCCCCTACGGTTTTCTGGCGTCAGCGTCATCCATCAAATTAGGTTGGCTACACCACTACTGGCTTCGAGTTCCCTCCCCTTGACAAGGGGAGGGTTAGGGAGGGGTCAGATCAAGGCAAGATGCTCGCACTACATACAAGGATTTCGTAATTCTTGACATTAAGGTTTAAATGCCGAACAGCTTAAACTGACAACAATAAGATAAACTTCTACACTCGTAGACTATTCCCATCCCTCAATGACTCGATTTCCCCATGACCAATTTGCCAAGGACTATCTTGACCAACTCTTGTCCCCAATCGGAAAAGTGGAAACCAGTCGCGACATTGCTGGAGAAGTGCGAGAGGTTGACGTTTTATTTATCCCCACCTCTATCTCAGATGACTACCTCCTCTCTCTAGGACTTTTAGGACGCTTTGTCACAACTGCTGCTGTCTTTGAACCCTTTCGCAACGCCGTCACTGCCGATCAAATTTGTGATTGTCTAGCGAAACTGTTTGACCTACATCGGGAATTGAGACGACGTGCCAGACGGGAGTCCACTTCCATTAATCTGAGTGAACTCTCCCAATTATGGATACTCACCCCCACCGCCTCAACACCCTTACTCGATAGCTTTGCAGCCTTCAGTGATGAGCAAAACTGGTTAAGTGGACTATACTTTCTCCCCCAGGCTTTCCGAACAGCCATCGTCGTCATCCACCAACTCCCCCGTACTCCAGAAACCCTATGGCTGAGACTTCTGGGAAAGGGCAGAGTCCAACAGCAAGCCATAGAGGAGATCACCGCATTACCCGAAGACAGCCAACGGCGGGAGTCTACGCTAGAGTTATTGTATAACTTGCAAGCCAACTTACAAGCCAATCAAGAACAACCCTTAGACACAGAGGAGAGGGAGTTAATTATGGCATTAGCACCCCTTTATCGGCAACAACTGGATGCGGCTCGGCAACAAGCCAGGGAAGAAGCTATGCAACAGGGATTACAACAGGGATTACAACAAGGATTACAACAAGGATTACAACAGGGACAACGGCTGATTATCGAAAACTTTCTCCAGACTCGCTTGGGACAGTTAACCTCTACCCTCGCTGCTTTAATCACTCCCTTATCGGCATTGCCCTCTCAGCAGTTAACTCCCTTTCTACTGCAACTGTCTCAACTCGAAAATAGTGAATCAGGAATTCAACAAGCACAGCGTTTCATTGTCGAAAATTTACTCAGAATTCGTTTTGGAGAATTGGACGCTCAACTCACCGCACTTGTCACTCCTTTATTAGGATTACCCCCCCAAGACTTAAGCCAATACCTCTCACAATTGTCTCAGCTATCCCGTGAGCAACTCCTGGCTCGATTTCCCCAAGCCAGTTCTTAAACGTGCCGTTGTCGTTCCCTCAGAGGAGCAGATGAAAAATAACTAGATATTACTGAACTGATTCTTTATAAACTGGCAATGTAAAATAAAAGGTACTTCCAGAACCTAGGGTACTTTCCGCCCAAATTTCTCCCCCATGTTGCTGGATAATGCTGCGGCAAATCGCCAATCCTAAACCGGTACCTCCTTTTTGGCGGGAATCGGAAACATCGACTTGCTGAAATCGCCCAAAGATGCGTTCAAGGTGTTCCGTGGGAATTCCTCGTCCTTGGTCGGTAACTTGAAATAAAATACAATCTGACTGATGTTGCACACCCACGGTGATCGTCGTATTACTCTCAGAAAACTTGATCGCATTACTCAACAGATTCGTCAGGGTTTGAATAATCGCATCAGGGGCAACATAGACTTGAGCCGATAGGGGAGTCACCTGGATAGAAATTTCCGCCGCCGCCGCGATCGCATCTATCGCTTCCACGGAATGTTTGATTAAATCTGCCACATTGCAGACTTCCTTGACTAGCGTCACTTGACCTGAATCCAAGCGTTCTAAACTGAGGATGTCATTCACCAACCGCCCTAAGCGATCGCAGTCTCCCGCCGCAATATCTAACATCTGTTTGGCTTTGTCGGGTTGATTATCATAAACTCCCATCTTAAGTAAACCCAGAGAACCGCGCATTGAGGTGAGTGGGGTGCGAAGTTCATGACTAACCAGGGAGATAAATTCATTTTTCATCCGTTCCACAGCTTGACGCTGGGTAATATCTTCGCCAATACTCATCGTTCCTGCGATCGCACCAGTAATATCTCTTAGTACGGTATTGTTCCACGCAATCAGTCGTTCTTCACCGGATTTGGTCAGAATGGAGTTCTGGTAGTAGGCGTGGCTGTTGTGGTATAAAAGCTCATGAAAAACCTGTTTCAGTTGCGGCTGATCGGAGGGTGGGATAAATAGAGTGAACCAGTTTTTGCCAACAGCTTCAGCTTGAGTATAACCCGTTAAGCCTAAGCCAAAGGGGTTGATATACTCCACATTTCCCTGCCAATCTAAGCCGACAACCAGCAGTTGCACATTCTCCAGGAGCGATCGCCATCGACGTTCCGTTTCTTGCAGGATCTGTTGGGTTTGATGACGCACGCGAATCTCTTGCTGTAAGCAGGTATTTTGTTCGGTGAGTTGCTGGGTTAACGCCCGCAGTTGCAGGTGAGTCTTAACGCGAAGTAACACCTCTTCAAGCTGAATCGGCTTGCTGATATAGTCTACAGCGCCCAGCTTTAGCCCCTTAATCTTGTAACTGGGATTGCCGCGATCGGCAACTGCTGTCATAAAAATAACTGGAATATCTTGGGTTTCTTCCTGCGCTTTTAAACGACGACAGACTTCAAACCCGTCCATTTCTGGCATCACCACATCTAACAAAATTAGATCCGGTGAAGTTATTGCCACAATTTTTAACGCTTGAACGCCACTTTTAACCGCGAGGACGTTAAATCCTGCTTTCATTAAACAATCTGAGACTAATTGCAGATTAGCCACAGTATCATCAACCAATAAAATTTGGGGCAAGGATGAGGACATGAATGGACTGGCATGACTGAATTTTGCAAAAAGCGGCACGTTGCCGTTTTTATTGTTGCATAAGTGGGTGAGTTTAAACTCATGCCTTGCGCTTTCTTTGTTTTCAAAAAAAACCTATCTCTTTCCCCTCTTGCCTTGTGCCTTGTGTTTTGTGCCTTTTTCCCAGGTTGCTGTGTTGACGACCCAAATGAAAACACTATACTAGTGCAAGAAAGCAGAAATAACTGAACAGCTAATATCTCCCCCAGCTTCCCCAGCTCCCTCTGCTCCCCCTGCTTCATCGTATCTACGAAGCGGCTCTTGTATTTTTGCCGCGCTGCACTAGGTTGGCAGAATTGGCTGATTAAAAATTTCTGTGGGCAAGGCTAATGTACAACAAAATAATTACTGTATAATTAACTACAAAAAAATAACTTATATTTAATGGATAAGTTTTTTAATGTTAAATACTGTAAATAAACGTATCCCCACTGTTAACTTTAACTTTTCCGACTTCCTTAACAGCTTAGTCAAGCGCCGATGGCTTGCCGTAACCATTGAACTCGACCCAATTGTTTCGTTTTATGGCTCAGAGTTATCGGGATTTCAATCACAAACTCTGTGCCGATACCCACTTGAGAATTACAGGTAATTTTTCCTTTGTGTTTCTCAATAATTTGATAACTTACAGCTAATCCCAATCCTGTCCCTTGTCCTACAGGTTTTGTGGTGAAAAACGGTTCAAACAAATGCTCTTGCAAATGAGCAGGAATACCTAAACCATTATCGCAAATCCGAATAATCACCGTTGAGTTTAACTCAGCTATTTCCGTACTAATCCCAATCTGAGGGATAAAAGAATCATTCTGCTGGCTTTTTTCTTCTAACGCCTCAATCGCATTACTGAGAACATTAATAAACACTTGATTGAGTTGACCTGGATAACATTCCACTTTAGGTAACATCGCCAATTCTTTATTCACTTCAATAACCGCTTGATGGGGCTTTTTGTGGAAGCGATTCTGTAAAAGTATCAAGGTACTCTCCAACCTCTGATTTAAATCAGTTGTCTTCATCTGGGCTTCATTCAGGTGGGAAAAATGCTGGAGCGATCGCACAATTTGCTGAATCCGGGCGACCCCTTCTCGAATCGAGTTGAGGGCTTTGGGAAAGTCTGTCCTGAGAAAGTCAAGCTCAACCGCTTCCATTTGCTCTTGAATCGGGGCAACAGGGTGAGGATAATACTGTTGATAGAGATCAATCAATTTGAGCAAATCAAACCCATATTGATGGGCAAAGCTAACATTTCCGGCAATAAAGCTCATGGGATTATTAATCTCATGAGCAATACCCGCCACTAACTGTCCCAAGGATGCCATTTTTTTGGTTTGTACCAATTGTGCTTGGGCATTTTTAAGTTCACACAAGGCAAGTTCTAACTGATACGCTTTTTTCCGTTCCCGCGCTTCTGACTCTCGCAAAGCGTCCTCCGCTTGTCTGCGATCGCTAATATCCCGATGAGTCCCTGTCATCCTTACCGGGTTCCCCGCTTTATCCCACTCAAAGACTTTACCACGAGACAGAATCCACTTCCATTCGCCCGTTTTACATCGCATCCGGAATTCGACTTCATAGGCAGGAATTAGCCGATCAAGATAAGCATTTAATCCGGCTTTCACTCTCGATAAATCCTCAGGATGCACCAATTGTTCAAACGCCTGAAAATTATCGTCAATTTCCTCTGGTTCATACCCCAGCATCCCTTTCCACTGGGGATTAAAATAAATATCTCCAGTGATTAATTGCCAATCCCACAACCCCAAATCACTACCGGATAACGCCATTTGCAGTCGTTCTTCGGAAATGCGTAAGGCGGATTGAGTTAAAACCTGTTCCGTAATATCATTCAGGGTTCCTGTGGTTCCAGAAACCGTACCATCGGCGGCAAAATTTGTCCGTGCATGTACCTCTAACCAACGAATGTCACCCGATTTTGTCAGATAGCGTACTGTAGGGCGACAGGATTGTTGAACTCCAGTAATCAGTTCATCAAAGTTGTCTCGCCCCTTTTGTAAGTCATCCGGATGAATACCATTAAAAAATGATGTCCCGATACTTTCAGCGATGGCAAACCCCGTAATTTCTGTCCAAGCCCGATTTAGAAATGTCCAATGTTCCTGGGTATCGGTTTGGAAAATGACTTCTTTGACATTATCTATAACTGAACAATATTTTTCCTGATTCAAACGTTGGGATTCTTGGCGTTGCTGACTATCAATTGCATGACGCAATGCCCGAATTAAGCGATAACCTTTGAGATTTTCTGTTACCTGATCATCCGGTGTCCCCGCTTGAATAACTTGCAGGGTTAAGGGTTCATCCGCGTTAGCCCTTAATCCGAGAATTGGCAGCGTTAAGCCCAACTGTTTGATCTGAGTAACCGTATCGAAAACGTGCGGATCAGCGTTGGACAGATGGACAACGAGAAGAT
The DNA here is from genome assembly GCF_040222985.1 of Coleofasciculus sp. F4-SAH-05. Lineage (NCBI taxonomy): Bacteria > Bacillati > Cyanobacteriota > Cyanophyceae > Coleofasciculales > Coleofasciculaceae > Coleofasciculus > Coleofasciculus sp. F4-SAH-05. Next base: position 25,246 of record NZ_JAVKBY010000274.1, on the reverse strand, counting down.
CGAACGATTCATGATTTAATCGGGTTAGGGCTTGACAACTCTGCCTAACTTGTTGAATAATAAATGAATATCTGATTTCCGAACATAATCCTTCTCCCAATAGTTTTATCGTTTGGTAACCATCTTCGACAATGAGAACCTTCAGCGATGTAGGGTTGGGGTTTGGAGTAGGGTCTAGCACCGATAACATAAGATTTGCCTAGGAACTTGTTTCTACTTAGTTTGACTGTTATTTAAGAGGGAAGATCATGCTTTAGCAAATTCAACTGTGACAGTTTATCAACTGAACTACAGTTGGCACACCTACTCTGGTTATAATTTCTATTCAGAATGCTTTCAAAGCTCTGCCAATTTATTCAAATCCAGATAAATTTTAGAATGTCTGTTTTAGATAGAACCTCAGTTCAGTAATCACAGTTGGCGATCAAAATACGGCAAAAGTAATACGTCAAAATTTTGTCTTTTTTGTAGCTTGTGTTACTCCTTTTTAGGAAGTTCCGCATACAATCCAACATTACTGAACGGGTACTCTAGAGAAAGACAAGACGACACCCACACAGTCAGTCGAGAGCCTAGTATCAGTGATTCGTGATCAGCAACCTTAAGTAAATCTATGAATGTTTACTGGGTTAGGGCTTGTTACCGGGTCACTGCTTTTTCCCGCACTACACTAGTTCTTCCCTTAGACTTTTTTATAGGTTTTTCCCTGAACTTGATCGAAGTTGTGATTTCATGATAGTTAGGGATTCGGTGATCAATTCATATTTTTAATATTAATTTAATTTATACTTAATATAAGTTCAAACTATAAAGATCCTATTCGTTGTTCGTTGTCATTTATCCAGGGTAATTGACTAGAGGATTCGCTACCGCTCAGTTGATACTTTGGTCGGCATTCCCCACCCGTTAACCCTTACGGGTATAACGGGCGCCCCCTGCTGACATTAAGTTGGATGTGGTGCGATCGCGCTCGTCGGGTCATAATGTTAAGGGAAGCTCCCCCAGCTTCCCTTCACCTTATGCTTATTCCTGCATCCCAGAATACAAGAGTCGGGCAAATAAACGAGCGCCATCATCATGCTTCAACTCGTCATAATTGGGAGGTTCCCGGTGACGAAGATCTCGCAAATCCTGAAGCAGTTCTGGATGGAATTGACAGGTAAATGAACGGCGAATCAGTTTGCTCTCGAAATCTTTGTAGTTAATACAGGTTGCTGAACATTCTGTCACGACTTCCGTTTCGTCAGCCGTTGAGCAAAGAATTTCCACCGCAAAGGGAAGCTGCATTAACCAAGACAAAGGACTCCCAGCTAAAATATGCCGATGGGAGATAATTGCATCATGAAGCAGTCGATATGCCCAGTTTGCAAATAGAATGGCTTCCTCATTCACTTCATCAGAGTGGAACATGGAAATATTCAATTCATGTTCATACTCAATCGACGTATCGATCACCCCTTCAAATTCATCAGCCGTCACCTCATGGGCGATAATTACGTCTTCGGGAATGTCAGACGTGTCGCTATCGGGAGATTCATAATGCAACAATTGACGATAGCCCACTTCTTTCTTTTCATTGGGACCAACCGCAAATTCAGGATCATCCCAGTTGTTGGCAACCAGGTGTCCATTTTTCTTCTTCACCTGTAACGTAGTTCCCACCTGTTGAATCTGCTGGCAGACTTTTTTCAAAGATTTTAGGGCTTTACCATTGCGATCGCGTGCCAGATGCTCTAGGCTAAATACCTCATCCACTGCTCGTTTAATTAAACGAATGTGAGATTGTGCCGCCAATTGATGTCCCAAACAGATAAATAAAGCTGGCGCACTGGTAGGCGATCGCGAAAGCGGCAGTTTATCGGTGAATGTATGGAGATCCTCCAGGGAACATTTGGCATCGTTAAAGGTGCTAGCATCGCGCACCGACGGATTACCCCCTTCCACAACCACCGCTAATCCTGACGTTATGATCGGCACAACTAACTCTGGATCAAGTACACCCGATGACCAAAACGGGAACAGCAGTGAATCACAATCCGCGATTTTTTGCGCCAGATACGCCACATTCAGCGAAGCCCGAACATTTTCTCCCATTGGATTACAGCCGACATGTTCCCAGGGTTCGATCACCGCGATCGCATTGCGAAATAAGTTCGGATGCTTCATCAGGAAGTCTAAATCTTCCTGAGAATTAATCACCTTTTCCAACGGCAATCCTTTGCCCCATTCAAAACCTTCGTTTTCCGTCGTCATGGATACGTCAGGCAAGGGATCTTCTGAATGGCGATCGGCTAAAAACCGACCCAACAAAATGTGAACGGATTCAAAATCAGATCCCCCTTCACACAAGTAACCCGGTCTAAGTCTCCAATCATTGGTTGTTAATGTTTGAGGTTTAACAGACGATGAGTTTGACATAAAGGATAATGAGTTCGACATCTATAGTGTTTTCAGATGATTCGTTTACAGCCGCAGCACTGAAAGCTTTACTGGGCAAGGGTTGCTTCTTTACATTTCAAATAAAAACGCTATAGATAGATCTGGGTCTTTAACAGGCTTTTTTCTAGTCTACTTATCAACGAGTGACCCTGGTATTTGGCTCTATAGAGCGTTTTAAATGAGAGGCAAGAAACCCTGAAGACAATTCACTAATAAGGCTTTACCACCTTTTTGCGTTTACAAATGATTTGTAAACGCTGTATGATTTTGTCAATCGATTGTCTAGCTGTGAAGTCGAAATCAATATCTTAATATTTTTATCATATTCGTTAGTGAAAGTCAATTCCTATTCTCAACATTCAAATTAACTAAAAAAACTGTGGTCTTCACTACAAAAAGCTTCTTGTGCAAAAAATTCAGCCCTTTTTTGTTTACAAATGATTTGTAAAAGTCATAGCGTTTGGCAAGTCAATATGTCTAGCTTTTTTTACATATTCGTCATTGCAATTCTAGCTCACTTGTTAGCGAGTGACCCTGGCACTATCCTGCATAGTGTTTACAAATGAGATGTAAGAAACCTTGAAATTAATACAAGCAAAGGCTTTCAGTTATCATTTTTAGTTTACAACTGATTTTAACAAGGGACAATAGAACAACTTGCCTGAAATTCACAAACTTTTACAATAAATAGCTTGAACATCAAGTATTCTATTTAATTATCTCTTTGCAAATGGAGATAAATTTGTTCATAAGTTCAAAATTCACTTTGCTAAATTTTGAATTTTGTTTTAAGGTAATGTATTCTCAATGGAAGGAAGAAAAAACCCAAGGCTAATCGAAACTATGAAATCTCAGTCGATACCTGAAATCCTCAAAAACAGAAGGATTTCCCTACCCAAAACACAAACATTAAGTAGAGTTGTCCAGAAAATCTCTCCGGCTTGGTTAGGTTATATTCCCCTAGCCGCTATCATCACCGTCCTTTGGCATAGTGCTGCTGATGCCCAAACCGGAGGTGGTGTTTATCTGGAACGGCAAATTGAGGATGTCGCCACCAGTCTTGACCAACTCCAAGGATTTATCAACGTAGGATTTGTGTTGTTTGCCACAACATTGGTGGTGTTTATGAATGCTGGCTTCGGGATGCTCGAAGTGGGTATGTGCCGCCAAGCGCCTAGAAGAAAACATTGAATTTACTCAGCCCTATTTTCTATCTGAGATTAGCGTTTTAACTTCCAGTCAAGAACCCAGCGTTTGGAGTCGGATCAAGCCATTTTTTGGGACGGCAGTCTTGACCTCGATTGGTATCTTGATTGTCCTGCTGTTCACAGTGGGGAATCTAATTTGGTTAGTGGAACGAAATCATAACAGTGAACACTTTCCCAAAGATTATCTTCATGGTGTCGGCAATGGGATGTGGTTTGCTTTGGTGACTCTGACGACAGTTGGCTATGGCGATCGCACACCGATCACTCGCCTAGGTCGTTTTATTGCCGGAAGTTGGATGGTTGTCACCTTAGTCACGGTATCTTCTCTAACCGCAGGACTCGCATCAGCATTTACCGTTGCCTTTTCAGGATTGTCTACTGAGCGAATTCGTGATGCATCCGACCTCAAAAATGCTCGTGTCGTCGTCATTGAAGGCTCATCCAGTATAGTCCAAGCGCAGAAACACCAAGCTCGGATTGAAACCGTATCAAGTCTAGCCGATGGTGTGGAATTAGTTACCACAGGTAGTGCAGATGCCATGACATTTGACCGTCCAGCGATGGAGTATTACATCAATCAACATCCCGACTTAGATGTCAAATTGGCTTCCTTTGCTTTAACCACGGAACTATACGGTTTTGCTTTACCGACCAATAGTCCTCTGCTGCACGATCTGAATATCGAATTACTCCGTCTATCTGAAACGGGTCAGGTACAAGATATTTTAGATTACTGGCTTTATTCAAACCAAGAAAACCCCTCAGAGTAACACTCTCACCCTTAGTCAAGACAGATTGTGAGAGTAATACAGTAGCCCAATCCAAATTTCTCAAATCTGCCCCAGCATTCCTTAAAACTAAACCCGAATATTCATGAGCAAGAAGAACAAATTCAATTGGCTATTTTCCATTGCCGCGATCGCTTTAATCGGCACCGGCACAACGGGGTGTTCTATCCTGGAATCTCCCTATAAAACAGATGCTCAAGAGGGCGGCGCAACGTCCACAGCGTCAGATCTACCTCGTTTCAGTAGCGGAGAAATTCGGTTATTTACGGCAAGAAATAACCCTGATATTGATAACCCTGACTTAATCAGCGGTATTACTGCCTTTGCCCAAGGGGAATATGAAGCAGCAGCCGAACTATTTACAGCGGCGGTGGAGAATAAACCCCAAGATCCTGAAGCCCAGATTTATCTCAACAATGCTCAAGCACGGCAATCCAACACGGAAACTTATATTCTGGGAGTAGCGGTTCCAGTCGGCAAGCGGATGCAAGCATCCCGAGAAATCCTCAGAGGTGTTGCCAATGCCCAAACGGAGTTTAACGAAGCGGGTGGGGCTGATGGGCGTCTGTTAGAAGTCGTTATCGTTAACGATGACAACGATCCAGAAGTGGCGGTTGAAGTGGCACAGGGAGTGATTGAGCAATATCCCAATCTCCTGGGTATCGTTGGGCATAACGCGAGTGATATCAGTCAAGTGGTTACTGATATTTACTGTCCGGCGAATGTGGCGATGGTTTCCCCCACAAGTACCAGTACCGCAATTTCTGGGGACTGTTTCTTTAGAACCGTTCCCTCTGACCAAGAATCGGCTGATCTATTAGCCAACTATATTACCCAAAGTAACGTCACTGAGCCCGTTGTCTTCTACGCCTCAGATAGTAGCTACAGTCGCAGTCTCAAAGAAGCGTTTGAGCAGGAAACGGATCGGGAAGAAGTCGCCGCTAGCAATCTGTCCCAAAGTGCCTTCAATGCCAGTCCGGAAGTGCGAAAATCTGTACAAAGAGGAGCAAAAGCAGCTCTACTTTTCCCGAGTACCACCTGGACTTCACGCGCGATCGCAGTGGCTAGAGTTAATGCAGCCTTAGATCCCAATCAGCAAATGCAGCTTATTGGCAATGATGCCTTATACTCCGATGAAACGCTAAAACTTGGCAAACAAGCCGTTGAAGGGATGGTGCTTAGTGCGCCTTGGTATCCTAATACTCCCTATGCTGAACAGGCTGCAGAACGTTGGAACATTGAGGTCAGTTGGCGCACGGCTTACAGTTATGATGCCGCTAAAGCGTTACTAGCTGCTATCAAAACGGCTGATTCTCGTGAAGGGGTTTTACAAGCCTTGCGTCAAGTGAGTTTGCCAGCCAGTGAAACGGCGGGAGATGAACTCGAGTTTGATGCTGAAGGGAATCGGGTAGGAGCATCGCTTCAGCTTGTCCAGATTGTTGCCGGAACGTCTACACCAGATCCTAGTGAGTCTAGCACACCCGAAGAGTCACCCAGTTCAGCGACACCAACGACAGAATTTAAGTTTGAACTCTTGAAGTAAGGCTCTTCCTTGGTCACAAGGCTATTGACTTGACGACTGTCCTGAACACGAAAGAGAATAACACTCTTTCGTGACCAGAATTTCTCAATCATCTATAGCACTACGCACTAAAGTTAGGACACTTCTCAAGCTACTATAGTTTAAAAAATCCTGTGTTTACACTTAAAGACGCATTCTTCGCCTTCGTTTTTATTGCCTTATTAATTCTCGTCGGGCGATTCATTAAGCAAAAAATTTCCTGGCTGCAAAAGTTATATTTACCCGAATCAATTGTGGCAGGTGTTTTAGCACTCTTGCTCGGACCAGAGGTTTTAGGGGCGATTGTCACCAACCTATTGGGCTCCAATGCCTTCCTCTCAGAGGGGTTATTTTCCGAACCGATCCGCCTGGTTTGGTCACAATCACCTGGCGTTTTTATTAATGTGGTCTTCGCGGCTCTATTTTTAGGAGAATCGATTCCTAGTCTCAGAGATATTTGGCAAAAAGCCGCCCCCCAAGTTGTGTTTGGTCAAACCTTGGCTTGGGGTCAGTATGTGATCGGAATCTCAGTGACAATGCTCATTCTGACCCCTTTATTTGGCATCAGTCCAATTGCTGGAGCCTTGATTGAAATTGCTTTTGAAGGTGGACATGGAACCGCCGGGGGTATGGCTGAAACCTTCGTCGAATTGGGATTTGAAGAGGGAGCAGATTTAGCTCTAGGGTTAGCAACCATTGGAATTGTGTCTGCTATTATCATTGGCACGATCCTAGCCAACTGGGGCAGAAAAAAGGGATACATTTCAACCGTTAGTCATCAAGCCCAGCAACCCGATGACCTGCCCGAACTCCATTCCCAAGAAACTTCTCAGGTTGAACGCCGCAGAGCCAGGCTGATGCGCGACCTTTTAATTGATCCCCTATCTCTCAATCTAGGTTTTGTGGGAATTGCGATTATTTTGGGATGGCTGATTCTACAAATCCTGACTCAAATTGAGGCGTTGACCTGGGGAAGAACAGGGTTTCAATTGATGGTTTATGTCCCATTATTTCCCATGGCATTAGTGGGCGGTATCCTGTTGCAACTGTTCATGGAACGTAGAGGGCTTGGTCCTTTAATTATTGAACCGTTGATGAAAAGTATTGCGGGTGTGGCATTGGATGTGGTTGTGGTTGCGGCTTTAGCCTCTATTTCTTTATCCGTATTAGGTAGTAATTTGGCTCCATTCTTAATCCTCAGTGTAGTCGGGATCACCTGGAATGTTATGGCATTCCTCTATTTAGCTCCCCGTTTAATTCCTAACCATTGGTTTGAACGCGGGATTGGGGATATGGGTCAGTCGATGGGGGTGACAGCAACTGGCATTTTACTACTACGCATGGTTGATCCAGACAACCGTTCTGGTGCTTTTGAAAGCTTTGCCTATAAACAACTATTTTTCGAGCCAATTGTGGGAGGAGGGTTATTTACCGCAGCCGTGGCTGAAGCGTATCGTCCGGTTTACCAAATTCAACGCCATCTTTTCATTACCACAATTATTTTGATTGTGATCATTACCTTGATTGCCGGTTTTCTGACGGAGCGCTTCGTGTCACCCCTACGAGTTTTGATTTCGGCGACTCGAAAAATCAGTAAAGGTGAACTGGATGTCGAAATTAACCTCAAGTCTCGGGATGAATTTGGCGAACTGGGTCACGCCTTCAATGAAATGGTTCACAGTATCCGTGACAACAATCAATTGTTGCACCAAAAGGATCAAGAAATTGAATCTTTATTATTGAATATTTTACCCCATGCGATCGCGGAACGGGTGCAGAAGGGAGAAGAGCAACTGGTTGATCATATCCAGCAGGGAACTGTTCTATTTGCCAGTATTGTAGGAATTACAAAACTGACCTATCGAGAGGGTATTCAGGAAATGGCGATTAAGCTGAGCGAGTTATTTGATGCCTTCGATTTAGAGGGTCAAAATTATGATGTTGAGCGGTTCAAGGCGATTGGCGAACGCTATATTGCCATGTGTGGTGTCACCACACCTCGTTTAGACCACACCAAGCGGATGATGGATTTTGCCCTCTCCATCCAGGAAACCCTCAAAGGGTTTAACAATCGATATGACAGTAACCTCAGCTTTCGCATTGGTATCGATACGGGTACAGTTATGGCAGGTTTGATCGGCACGAACAAGTTAATGTATTACCTGTGGGGAGAAACTGTAGATATTGCCAGTCACTTGAATACCCTTGCGGAAAACAATACCATCGTTGTCAGTGAGAATGTATACGAGCCATTGCATGATTTGTATTCATTTACTCGAGGTCAAACAATCACGCTTGAAAATAAAACGACATTAAACCTCTGGATATTCGGACAAGAACAGTCGTTATCTGTTCTCACGAGTGACAACGAATCAATTGATTGAGGAGAGATAACGGGATGGAATCATCACTGTTGTTTTGGGGATTGACTTTAATATTTGGCTTGCCGATTCTGACTGTTGGTCTAGAAGAGGCGATTAAGTACTTAGAACGCAAAAGAAATCCTCTAGCTAGTTTTTTACATCAAATCCGCAGGTATCTTCTACCTCTTCTCATCGTTTTGCTGCTTCTTCAGCAAGTGTTTGAGTTAGAAAATGACCAGCTCACGGTGCAAATTGTCAGAACCCTGACCAGCTTGTCAGTCGTTTTTGTGCTACTCTCTCTCATGAATGCCCTAGTAACAACGGGCGAGAAACAGAAAAGCTGGCAAATTCACGTTCCCAATTTGTTATTCCAGACAACTCGGGCTGCAATTATTGCCATCGTTGCTCTTTATACAATAGCATTTATATGGGGGTTTAATTTAAGTCGTGTCGCTGCGACGTTGGGAGTGGGGTCTTTAGTGATTGCCTTAGCGCTACAGGATACGCTCAGTAATTTAGTTTCCGGGTTTTTGTTAATTATTGAAAGACCGATTAAGGTTAATGATTGGATAGTTATTAATGATATTAAAGGCAAGGTTATTGATATTAACTGGCGCTCGGTAAGAATTCGAGATTTAAAGAATGACGTCTTTATTATCCCCAATGGTTCCATTGCCAAAGATAAGTTTATCAACTCGACCCTAGAAAATCCCTACAGTGAACATTCCCTATCGCTCATCTTTTCCTATCAAGACCCCCCCAACCGAGTAAAACCCATTCTCAAAAAAGCAGTTCTTGCGGCGGAAGGTGTTCAGTCAGTACTCGTTCGAGTGTTTGAATTTAAGGAGTACGGTGTGGAATATGCGATTTACTACGTCATGCTTGATTCCACTAGCATATCAAAGGGCAGAGATGCCGTGTTAAGCCGTATTTATTATGCGATTAAACGCCATCATCTGACCATTCCCTATCCCTGCCAAACCCTTTACCATGTCAATAGCTGTGATATAGAAAGAGAGGACTCTCAACAGGAGATTGCTGAGTTTTTGCACTCGCTGTCTTATTTTAAGAACTTAGATAGCTCCCTCATCGATGAACTATCAACCTATGCGATTATTTACTACTACGGTATGGGTGAAAATATTGTTAAAATCGGAGAGATGGAAGAAGGACTCTATATTATTAGAGATGGTTTAGTTAAACTTACTGTTGAGGATTTTAAAGGGCAGGAAAAAGAAGTTTTGCGGTTAGGGGAAGGCGAATTTTTTGGTGAAATGTCCCTGCTGCCCAAAAGAACCAATAGCACTGTCAATGTCACTGTAATTAATGACGTGAAAATAATTTTCATCAATGAAAAATCGGCTGAAGACTTGATGGAAGACAACCGTAAATTAGCCTTAGTCATGAACCAATTCATTGAAGAGCGGAATCGAATGATTAATCAAGCTAAACAAACTCCAGATCTCCCATCTTCTGAAGTCAATAGTATCACCGTCTGATATAGCGCTATGCGCTAGGGAATAGGCAACACCTCGACTTACCTCGACTTCGCTCGGTAACACGCTCGGTGTGTCATAGGCAATAGGAAAGACAAAAGCTTACAGTCAGCTTCTAACAATTATCCCTCAAAGGAATCAGTCCAACGCCCGGAAACAGTAGGGGCGCACTGACGTGCGCCCGATTTATAGCAACCGCCATAGCGGTTAGGACACATCATTTATGTAGAGACGCGCCATGGCGCGTCTCTACAATGGTGCTTAAACACACAAACCATTTAGGATAAGGACACGATAATATCGTGTCCCTACAGGTAGATTATCCTTTTTCGCTATCTTACCCGCCCCTTGAGATGTGCTGCTTAAACCTTCGCTTCCTCCAGCATCAACTTAGACCGTTTTAGCCTTTCCGGAACTGGAATCGGATAATCTCCAGTAAAACAAGCCGAACAGAACGTATTCGCATTATCTTGAGTCGCCAGCATCATACCTTCCCAACTCACATACGCCAGAGAATCCACCCCAATTTGTTCAGCAATTTCCTCAACCGAATTAGTTGCAGCAATAAGCTGGTCTTGAGAATCGGTATCAATTCCATAGAAACAGGGATGAGTCACAGGTGGTGCAGAAACCCTCATGTGAACCTCAGTCGCCCCAGCATCCCGTAACGCTTTAACAATCTTCCGACTCGTGGTTCCCCGAACAATCGAATCGTCCACAATAATCACTCGTTTACCCGCGAGAACATCTTTCAGAGGATTCAGTTTCATCCGAATCCCCGACTCTCGCATACTCTGGGTTGGTTGGATAAACGTGCGCCCCACATAGCGATTTTTAATCAACCCTTCCGCGTAGGGAATTCCCGACTCTTGGGAAAACCCGATCGCGGCGGGAACACCGGAATCCGGTACCGCAATCACAATATCTGCCTCAGTCGCCGCTTCTTTTGCCAATTGACGCCCTAAGCGTAGCCGATAGCTGTAGATGCTTTCATCCTGCATCACGCTATCCGGGCGGGCAAAATAAATCATTTCAAATATACACAGCTTACGTTGGGGTTTTTGACTCCAGTGGAATGATGCCATTCCCTCGTCGGTAATCCAAACCAATTCTCCGGGTTCGACATCCCGTAGGTATTCTGCGCCAATAATATCTAACCCACAGGTTTCTGAAGCGAGGACATAACGCATCGGATTCGTGCCTAAGGTGCCAATCACCAACGGACGAACGCCATGGGGATCACGCACTCCCATCATCCCCTCTGGCGTACCAATTACTAAACTATAGGCACCTTGGCAGAGGTTAAACGCACTAATCGCCGCCTCTAACCAATCCTTCCCTTGATCCACTTCCGCACCGATCGCGATCGCAATCATCTCAGAATCCGTCGTGGTCAAAAATTCATCATAGTTGCGGTTCTCTAAATGGGTTCGTAACTCTGGAGCATTGACTAAATTTCCATTATGTGCTAAAGCCAAAGACCCTAAGCGGGTATTCACAACAGCAGGTTGGGCATTGATAACCCGACTCGACCCCGTTGTCGAGTAACGGGTATGACCCACCGCGATTGTTCCGGGCATTTGGTTCAAAATATCTTCATTAAAGACTTGGGAGACAAGTCCCATATTCTTATAGAGACGCACCTGTTCTCCCTCAAAGGTGGCAATCCCCGCTGATTCTTGACCCCGATGTTGCAGGGCAAACAAACCAAAGTATGTTAGCTTGGCGACATCTTCGTCTGGTGCATAGATACCAAAAACCCCGCAAGCTTCTTCAGGTTTGTCGGGGCGTTGGCTGATAATCTGATCAGATTCAGCAGGATTGGGGGTAGAGGAGTGGGGTGGCTGGAGAATCATGGGTATTAGCTTACTCCTGATAGTGGCAGTCAGTTCGACTTGTATTAACGCAAATCAAGCGGGAATCGTTAATTAAACTTAACGATTCCTTAACAATATCATTAATTTGGGAATCATGGATCATCCCTCATGGATCATTCATCAGCCGCGACTGCCTCAACACGACTATAAGCGACGTTATCGGGCTGAAGATTGGACTTTAGCTTGTTCCCAGAAAGAGCAGATATCGGGGAATCAGAAAGACTACTGGATCTAGATGTCCATGTTGATCTGCCCGTACAATCTGTGTAGAGACTTTCCCTGGCGCGTCTCTACATAATGTCGTTTCTCCTCAACCTGTCAAGTTCTGATAAGTTAAATGATTCTTTCTCCCAGAATGGTTTAAATTTTTCAATCAGGCACAGCTCTCAACAAAACTTCACAATTCCTCGTTTTTTACCTTTTTTTGAGAAAAAACTACGAATTTTCAAGGCTTGCGGCGATTGTGAGGAGATTGTGCGATGTTCAGGTATACTATCTATGGTGGGTATTTTTTGGGTAAAAATAAGATCGACACAGCTAAACCCCTTGAATTTTCGTAAAACTTTGTATAACTCCTGGTTTTCGTCTCACTCCCCATGTCCCATTGAACCCATGTATTTTGTTAAACTTACAATAAAAATTATTACCAAGCATTGACAAAAGCACATATTACACATATATAAAGAAGGAATGGCACATGCTTAGATTCCTGATCACAGCTAAATATCCTAACGTATGTGCGTAGTGCTATAATTTGTGTTTCATTTTTATTTAGTCTTCAATAGTCCAATTTTTCCGATTTACCCCCGTTTTTAGCGATGTAGTGTTTTGTGCTTAAACTTGAAGTGCGGAATGTGGGCAAATAGCTGTAACCAAGATTGCCTGATCAAATTAAATGCATTACAATAAACTAAAAATATTAAATATAGATAGTGTTATGAAAATTGCCCTGGGTTCTGATAATCATGGATTTGACCTCAAACAAGAGGTGAAAAACCACCTACTTGACAAAGGGTTCGAAATCGAGGATGTAGGTGTCAGCGATCGCAATGCAGAAACACCTTATTATCAGACGGCTTCTTTGGTAGCAAAGTACGTAGCGAATCACCAAGTAAATCGAGGTATTTTAGTCTGTGCTAGTGGTATGGGAATGGCGATTATCGCCAACAAGCACCCGGGTATATATGCGGCGGTTTGTGAGAATGCTGAAGCTGCCCGTCTGTCCCGCTCTATCAACAACTCTAACATTCTGACTTTAGGCGGGTTAGTAACCACACCCCAGGTAGCTCAGGAAATTGTGGATACTTGGCTAACCACTGAGTTTACACAGGGTTGGGAATTGTCTGTTCAAGAGTGGCTACATAATTCGATGAAGGACATTGCCCAACTAGAGACACAACAGTTTGCTCACCTAGACCAAGATTGAGGAACTGCTACCGACAGTTGGCAAATAAGTGAAGTCCATATACATATAGCCAGACATGATAGATTGTAATTTTGGAAAAAAAGTACTTGTTCCCGAATATCTCCTAGCAAGTAAAGCGATTTATGACACCATAAATATCCCTTTTGGCACTAGGCAATGGCAGTTGCTTTTATTAGCTGATGGCTATGCCTTACTTTCCGGTTCGCATGATTATTCTCAAGATACTGTAGAACGGTTTCTCCATATCTTAATTTGGAATAAAAAACCGATTATTATAGACGAAGCGAACGCCGCTACAACCGAGATTATCCGGGAATTTTATCGACGATATAGACGGATGGAAATTATCGAGGTCAAGGATCTAAACGCTTCGGTATTCGATCCCTACATGTCCCTTGAAAATTCATCGTCAGATCGTCATGTTTTCGCCATACTACCGCATAAATACATTCGTCGCCGCGTGCTTCATCAACACGATCAAGAGTATGGGCTTTTTGTCGGACAGAATACCCTAGCTCAACAATCTATACATATTATTGGGATTGCTCCGATTAGAGCTATGCTCACTCAAGAGGCGATCGCACTGATGGCTCAAGCTCCCCTAATTCTCACCTTTGATTTTGTGTATGAACTCATCAAAGATGTCGGACTGCAAGGAGAACTCCATATACTAGAGTATGATTGGGAAAGGTATCAAGTCAATATCGATCGCATCAACCAAAAGTTAAGCCAGCTTCATATTCAGGGGTATTATGATATTACCCTAATTGTTGAGGGGAATCCTGAAGTTTACGATCTCTTATCCTACTTGGGATTAGCCTATCGTAGTTATCGCTTCGAGGTCATTTCTCCTGCGGTCGTGTTGTGTTGTGCATGGATTACCCAGCATTATGGAATTGATATCACTAAGCCGAGCTATGTCATCATTTCCGGTTATCACGCCCGTCACGGAATTACTACTCAACATTTAGCCTTAGAACTGGAAGCTTATCTGCGTTTAGATATCACTTGTTTGATTATTGAGTTATACAGTGGCGATCTCCCCTTGATTTTTAAGCAGGTGTTTGTTGCCAAACGTCCAAAAACCATTATTATGATGATGAATATGTTTACGGATGAACAACAAATATTTATGCTTTCTGGCAAAGATATTCAACGTGTTGCTTGGGCTGAACGGATTAAGGGGAAGTTTACCAGCATTGCGATTGTTGATCAAGAACGTTTACAACAAAACCCATCCATCTATGCACAGTTATTAAATGATTTTGCTCCCGATCAGGAAAGTAGTAATTTGGAGGTTAAGGTATGATTCCCTTTAAATATTTCACCCTTGATGATCAAGCGTACATTATAGAAGCATCTCGTCGTGTGAGGTATACCAAAAATGATGTGGTGGTCTCACAAGGAGAGAAGGCTAAACGAGGGCTGTTTATAATTAGTTCCGGAATTGCTCGGGTTGAGATCAATGGAGTAACGATTGCTCGCTGTGGTCCTGGCTCGATTTTAGGGGAATTAAGTTTCCTAGAAGAGTCAGGAGCAAGTTCATCTATCATCGCCAACACAGAATTAGAAATTGACATAACGGAAGGCGATATGATTGATAATTTCTGCGCTTCTGTTCCCGGGTTCGCCACTCGTTTTTACCATTCATTAGCAAGCCTCATGGCACAACGCATCCGAGAAAGGATAGATGGGTCATTCTTAAAAACCAATAACGCCATATCAGCAAGACGAGTTCAACGTACAGGGCACCTTTCTTTCACTCTTTCACCAGAAATTATATCGGGGGTTGCAGCATTTAAGGCAGAAATGGAGTCCATTGCCCAGATTATCCAAAATGGGCTTCCTAATCAGACACTTCAAGACCAAGTTACTAATGCCTGCAATGCCCTTCATCATTTGCTGACACAACATATACATGCCAATCCCGGACAAGCCGCCGGTATTGGAGCTTATATATTTCGGCAAAGTTTTCCATATTTGATGCTGAGTTATGCAAATGATAAAGCCTATACAAAGCCACTTGGTTATCAGGTAGATTACGAACTCCTTAACTATATTTGTGAGGGCATTCCTCATGGTGATAGTCCACTTGGACAGATGATTGATGAATGGGTGCTTCGACTTCCTTTTATGAATTTACTCCGAAAACGAGGCAAGGAGATGGCATCTTGTCTATTCAAATTCGCTCAGGAATGGGAAAAAGATATCGCCCTACCGATTACTGTCCTTGGAATAGGGACTTCGCCAGATGTTTTGGCGTTTGTCACTGACAATTACACATTGCCCATGAATGTTACCTGTATCGATATGGATGCACGGGGCTTTTCGATTGTTAAGAAACAGCTTGAGGTATTAGGAAATCAGCTATCTGTCTCTTTTGTGCAAGACAGCGTACTCCAAGTCTATCAAGGGAATAGCCGAGTATTGATTGAACCACAAAAAGCCATTTTAGGGGCGAATATTCTACATTACCTTGATGATAACGACGTCGTCGAATTACTCAACTGGATATACGAAAAATTATTGCCAGATGGCGTTGTGATTTTGGGACAAATATCTGAAACAAACCCTGATCGTGTTTACCTTGAATATATTCTTGAATGGTCGTTTTATCATCGAAAGCAGGAGGTATTAAAAGACTTGTTCGCTCGGTCAAAATTTCGCTATTCCCATATAGAATTCCATTCCGATGGGATTCTACTAATTTTGTCTTGTCGTAAGCGGGTTGAGTAAGAATGTTTGAGTATTGGCGTAAAGCGAGATGAATTAAGGCATCTAAAAAGGACACTTTGAACAGGAAATAAAGTATTTTATCCCCCTTCAGTGGGGAGTCTAAAGACTAAACTTGACTGAAGCTATTTTATCTCAATCCAAGGAGGAACAATATGATGAAAATTGCCCTAACAAACTTGCCGCCAGAACAGGGAGAGCGGATTGCTCGTTTACTTGTAGAAGAACACGTTGTAGCCTGTGTCAACCTGTATCCGATCCAGAGCCTGTATTTTTGGAAAGGAGAAGTTCGTTTGGACGCAGAAGTCACATTGATGATGAAAGTCTCAACAGAAGGAGTAGAGCGTTTGAAACATCGCCTCTGTGAGCTTCATCCCTATGAATTGCCGGAGTTTGTTGTTCTTGAGATTGATAACGAGGCTTCTCTGCGTGAGTATGTCGAGTTTGTTCGAGATCAAACCCACCTCTCATAAACTGAATTAGATAATCCTAACCTTCCAGCTAGGTATAATCTCAGATCTTGCACCATTCTCAATAAAGTTCTACAACCCTTGATATTTCGTTGATCACATCACCAAAAACCTAGCTTTTTCCGGCTTATTGACATTGGTGCAAGAGTTCAGTATAATCTGATTCTGATAAATTAGAGGACGATCATAAATGTTAAGTCAACTATTGCAAAAAAAACACACTAAAAATTTTAAGATATACGATTTAGATGGAAGTGGATTTGTAGAACTAGCCGATCTAGAACGTTGTGCCAGCAATCTCGCTCAACTACGTAATCAACAATCAGACTCATCAGAAGTTTTAGATTTACAAGCAAAATATTTAGCAATTTGGACTAATTTTTGGCAACCTGCTGATATTAATGGTGATGGAAAAGTTAGCTTAGAAGAATACTTGAAGGTAGCCGAGAATTCGATTAATAATTTCTGGAAAATACCACGACTTCAAAACGCTCATACTAATAAAGCTAATATGATATTCGACATTTTGGATGCTAATAATAATGATCAAATTAGCCAGAGCGAATATGAACAATTTTGTCTAGCCGTTGGTCTGAATGAAAAAGATGCTGAAACAGCTTTTATCCATTTAGATAACAACGCTGATGGATATATTTCACGCGATGAATATGTCCAAGCATCCCAAGATTTTCATGTCAGTGAAGATGTCAATGCTTCTGGTAATTGGCTTTACGGTTCCTATGAATAGGTGTTGCTCTAGTTGCTCTATCTTCAAGCCTAAGTTCACCACTAACTTTCTGACACTGACAGGTCTTCTCCCAATTATCATTGGTCATTGGTCATTGGTCATTGGTCATTGGTCAGCGGTGAATAGCTCAACACAGCTACAAGCGACGTTCTAGGGAGTTAAAGAAGCGATCGCTCATATCCGCGATCGCAGCGTTGATCACAGGAAGATGATCGTTCATTGAAATTTTTAATCCGTCAGATAGAGATTTAACCATCCCCAACCGTTGCCAACTCTGGGCAGATTCCCCTAGATACTCCGTCAGGTAAGCCTCCCAATCCCCTTGGGCTTCCGGCTTCACCGACACCAGAATCCGACTAGCGCTTTCACCAAATAAAATCTCATCCCAACGCCGTTCTAGAGAAGCATCCGTCAATCCTAAGTCAATCTCAGCCCCCAATCCGCCAGAAATACAACATTCCGCCAGCGCCACGACTAATCCACCCTCGGCACAATCATGGGCTGAATTCAGGAAACTGCGTCGAATTCCCTCGCGACAAGCCGCTTGCACCCGACGTTCTAACTCAAAATCCACGATGGGAGGTTTCCCTGCTACAACCCCATGAATCGCGGCTAAATATTCCGAACCCCCTAAGGTTAGATGAGGTGTAGTAACAGTTAGCGATAATCCCAACAGATAGATTAAATCCCCTTCACCCTGCCATCCTTGAGCACAAATCTGACTCAAATCCGGAATCGCCCCCACCATACCAATCACCGGAGTCGGATAAATCGGTTGGGGATTGCCCTGACTATCCAAGGTTTCGTTATACAGCGAGACATTTCCCCCCGTCACAGGTGTTGCCAATTCTGCACAAGCCTCAGCGATACCCTGACAAGCCGATGCCAGTTGCCAGTATCCTGTCGGCTTTTCCGGTGACCCAAAATTCAGATTATCGGTGACGGCGACAGGTTCTGCACCCACACAGCTTAAATTGCGGGCGGCTTCGGCTACGACTGCTTTTGCGCCTTGGTAGGGGTCAAGATAGACATAGCGAGAATTACAATCCACCGTAGCCGCAACACCCGATTGGGCATTTCTGCCTGATTCCGGGGGACGTAAGCGGATGATTGCTGCATCTGCACCACCGGGAAGCATCACAGTGTTATTTTGCACCTGATGGTCATACTGACGATAGACCCAGCGTTTTGAAGCAATCGTGGGTGTATCCAGGAGTTGCAGGAGAATATCCGTCCAGGATTTAGCCTCACCCGAAATTTCGATTCCGGTACGGGTACAACTCGGTAATGACTCAACCGTCCATTGCCAAGCCTTCTTTGCATACTCTGGCGCTTCAGTCAACACATTCCGCTCATAAATTGGCGTATTATCCGATAACGCCGTGGCTGGGATTTCCGCCGCTACTTCACCTTGAAACAGAATCCGCACAATCGGTTCTTCAATCACCGTACCCGCGACAACCGCCTGCAGTTCCCAACGGTGAAAAATATCAATTAACTCCTGTTCTCGTCCCTTCTGTGCCACAAACAGCATCCGTTCCTGGGATTCCGAGAGTAAATATTCATAGGGAACCATCCCGGTTTCGCGGACGGGGATTAAATCCAAATCCAACTCAATCCCCACACCCCCTTTAGCTGCCATTTCCGAGGTAGAACAGGTAATCCCCGCCGCCCCCATATCCTGTGCCGCGACAACCGCCCCAGTTTTAAAGGCTTCTAGACAGGCTTCAATCAGGCATTTTTCCAAAAAGGGGTCTCCCACTTGCACCGCTGGGCGGTCATCCATGGATTTATCGGTGAGTTCAGCGCTAGCAAAACTCGCACCCCCCATACCATCGCGCCCGGTGGTGGACCCGACATATAGCACCGGATTACCAATTCCTGACGCCCCAGATTTAACAATTTCTGGGGTTTCCATCAATCCCAACGCCATCACATTAACCAGGGGATTTCCGGTATAGGCGGGGTCAAAGTACACTTCACCGCCAACGGTGGGGACACCAACGGAGTTACCATACCCAGAAATACCCGCCACAACCCCCGTAAATATTCGCCTGGTGCGGGCGTTGTCCAGGGAACCGAAACGCAGGGAATTCAGAACCGCAATGGGACGCGCCCCCATGGTAAAGATATCCCGGAGAATTCCGCCAACGCCTGTGGCTGCACCTTGATAGGGTTCTACAGCCGAGGGGTGGTTATGGGATTCAATTTTAAACGCGAGTTGGAGTCCGTCGCCTAAGTCTACCACGCCAGCATTTTCCCCAGGACCCACGAGGATACGTTTCCCGGTGGTGGGGAATTGTTTGAGGAGAGGACGGGAGTTCTTGTAGCAACAATGTTCTGACCACATAACGCCGAACATCCCCAGTTCAGCTTTATTGGGATGACGCCCTAGACGTTTAACAATTTCCGCGTATTCGTCGGGTTTGAGTCCTTCAGCGGCGATTTCTTCGGGGGAAAAGGGGGCAGAGGAGATAGTAGACATGGAACCCTTGTACAAATGGCACAGGGATAATTGTATCGATTAATGGGCGTCTGGCTAGTAATTCTGAATCAGAGACTGTAGGGGCGGGTTTTACGACTATCGTTGATTTGTTGACCCCAATGTGACTAAACCCGCCCCTACAAACTGTAGCTTGACAAGGAGATAGTTAACACGGATGGATTCACAGCGCCCCACCTGGGCGAGGAATTGAGGTTCTACGGAAGAACCCAATTGATTTAAGGAGCTACAATGTCATTCAGGACAGTGAGGGGCAGATTGGGAACACGGCGGAAACCATAATCATTGGTTAAAAAAATACTACAGCTATGAGCTATTGCTGTTGCTGCATGCATGGCATCTGGCGTTTTTAAGTTTGTCTGGGTACGCATTTGTGCCGCCTCTCTCAAAATTGCTCTTGTAATCGGCATCAGTTGCATTTCTGTAGACAGAAGCAGCGTCTCATAAGCATTAATAAGAACAAAGTCAGCATTTTTCAAAGGAGCCACTAAAGTTTCTAATAATGCCAGTTCACTGCTAATGATTTGAATTTCAGCCTTGGCAGAACGTTGCCACATTGGTCGTAGGATTGACCAGTAAGGTTCATGTTTTTCTACGCTGTAGATAATAATTTGAGTATCTACGTAGACAAGGCTCGATGCTGGCAGTATCAGTTGTCCCACGAACCACGTTCCTCCTGGAGATACTGGTCAACTGCTTCTGGTGTTTTAAATAGTCTTTGACCAGGCAATTCATCGAGCAAGTCTATAGCAGAAGGGTAGGACGATTTTTTTTGTGACGTTACGGATACGCCTACCGCATTAGCGTCTACTAAATCTGGGTCAGAGTTCCAGTCTTCGGGAAAAAGTTCTAACTGTTGTACTTCACTGTCTTCTTTTAATTTTCCTTTTTGCTTACCCACTCCAATGGGTCTAGCAATTCTTCCATTGCCTCGATCTTCCAGTAATCCTGTAAAGAAAAACCAAGGAAGCATTCTACTGATATAATCCCTTGATGATTTGGGAATTACCGACTTGTCCTTGGGAGATACATCAGCAATCAATTCCTGCAAACGCCACCGAGTAGTGGGTTCACCCGGTCTGAACTGCTTGTAAACCTCTTGTGTAACTACGTGACATTTTAAGGTTTCAGCTAAGTAATCAGTGATTTTTTCATGACTCCAATTCAACAAAGAGGGTTTTACTACTATTTTTCCGTCCTGTCGAAAGATTATATGGAAATTTTGCAAATCTAAAACCACACTATTCGTTGTTTTTTTAGAGAGTCCCGCTTGAGTTGCTAACTCCGTAGAGTCTATTCCGCTGCTTCCTTTTTCTTTTATTATCTCGAATACTTTAAGTGCTGTAGTAATTGAGCTACGGATTCGGTAGGTTAAATAACGATTTACTTCCAATGGGTGAAATTGAACGAGTGGTAGCGCTTTATTGTTGTAATAAGTATCATTCAGTTGTTGGATAATTTCCAAGAAGGTAGATTCACTTTGTTGATCCAACAACTCCTTGACTGTTATCACCAAATCATCCCCATTAAAATTTTGAGGATGCTGGGTAACAATGGCATCAAATCCCTTTTCAATAGCACAAACCAACTCTATTGCAGAGCCGTAATCCATGGAGTTGACTCGCTCTTGTTCTCTAATTGTGCTATTAACAGAAGATATTGATATAGCTTTTTCGTCAGAAAAGTAGGTTGCTCTTGCTTGTTCTCTGATTGTGCGAGTAATAGAGCAGATCCCCACAATTTTTTTTATTTGGCAGATTATTTCCTCCGCCTTATCTTCGCCTTCTGCATCAAGAAGATCAAGATAAATAATATCTAAACCTCGTTGAGTAATGTATCCCTGAATTTGTCCTGAACGCATTAACTCCCATAATTGATCAGCTTCTTCAACAAATCCCGGACGATTCAGAAGAACTTCGTGGATAAGATGATAAGAAACCAGAACTCGCATCACTTCTACTACTCCTACTTCTGATACTCAACCGTTGTTTCACTTGTTGAGGTTTGGGGAGGCTTTTCTGTACTCAGTCCCCGACGTAACTCTGACGGTGACGCTCCTTGATGTTTGTTCTTACTCGGCTGATGAGTCGAGTCAGACGTTTCTACTGTTTCCGAGTCAGGTTCCCATAACATTAGATCTCCGGGTTGGCAGTTAAGAGCAGCACAGAGCTTTTCCAGGGTTGCCCGTTCTAATCGTTCTGGCATCTCCTGAGAATTCTTCAACTTAGAGATAGTGACAGGATGCATTCCCGTTGCTTCCGTCAAGTCTTTATTTTTCAGGTATCGCTCAGCCATCAGCACATTCAATCGCCATTTAACAGACATAGTTTTTCCTCAATGAGATAGGGCTATAGCTACCAATCTGGCTTTTCGTGAGCCAGTCTCGTCGTCGTATTCCTCATTCCTCTAAGGAACCACAACTCTACTGAGGATATTATACAGTATTTTAGCCTTTGCGCTTACATAATTAGCTACTGTGTTTAACATTTGAGGTGGTCTTAGACGCTAATATTAAAGTCTCAGAGGATAAGGAGGAGCGATAGCCAAATTCTCTCCAGTTTCTCACCTTTCACTACAAATTGAGTTTCGTGAGGCAATTGAGTTTAAGCAGCAGGATATTCGTACCACTATGCCTTCGGAGTCATTTCATTTGATATTGTGTCGAAATCTAGTTTTAACCTATTTCAATGCAGACTTACAACAAAAAGTGTTATCACAGATGCTCAAGCAATTGATTCCTAGAGGCGTATTTGTTGTTGGCAGCCATGAATCTTTACCTGGAAATTTTCGGCAGATGCAAGCTATTCGGCTAGGAGTTTATCGAAAAGAACACTAATTTGGGTTAGGATTGAGGATTGATGGTTGACGGTGGCTAAGTCACTGAAATTTCTCAAAGCACGTTAACAAACACAAGCGTCGGCTTTTAAAGGCTGGTGAGAGGCTAATGAACGAGGAATTAAGCCAGCAAAGGATAATTCACCTTGTTCTTTATTCTGAGAAGTTTGAGTATTATTTTTGGCAAGAATAAAATCGAGGATTGACTGTGCTTGTTGGGGATCAGTCAAGTAATAAATCGCCTGAGATTTAGGCGATAGCCAAATTTGCAGTTTCCAGGGCTTAGATGCAGACGCAGAATTGGGTTCGAGTGAAAAGGTAATCATTATCGGCTGGTGTCCTGATTTTGAGGAATTAAAAAGATGGAGAACCTAAAGGTTTAGAGAGAAATGCTTTCTTGATTCCCACTTATAACTGTACCGATTTTTTCCACTCTTTATAGAGTGTTAAATCATCCGGAGTTTTGATTTTAATCAGCCCTAGGGGTGAGCCGCGTAATGGAATTTTGATGAAATAGATCAACTTAATAAAGTGATTGCAGTCACAAGTATGGTGGCGGAAAATCATTTTTTTTCCGGAGAAAAACTGCTGACCTGCCATTATTAGTTAGGCATCATTAGTTATACTCGCTC
Source organism: Coleofasciculus sp. F4-SAH-05 (assembly GCF_040222985.1). NCBI lineage: Bacteria > Bacillati > Cyanobacteriota > Cyanophyceae > Coleofasciculales > Coleofasciculaceae > Coleofasciculus > Coleofasciculus sp. F4-SAH-05. The sequence continues at coordinate 2,167 of NZ_JAVKBY010000274.1, read as the reverse complement.
TTTCTTAAGTGGGGATTTTTATATTCATAAAACGTTGTTTTTGTCAATACCCAGTAACAAATGGGTGGTCTAAGACATCGCTGAATCCGGATGTTCTGCTCAGAAGTGCCAAAATTATTACAATAAATTAAGCAAGTAGGATTAGAGCTTAAACTTATGGTGAATCGCAAAAACACGCTTTGGGAGCAATTCTTACAACCCATTGTTGGCGTATTCATCGACGGGGAGCAATTGCGCCAGCTTTATGAGAGCATTGACTGGGAACAAGAGAGCGATCGCGTCTCAACGCCTGACTTAGTTTACCCTGATTACTACAAGAGTCAGAACTTCCATGGTATTGAAGGGGGTTACTTGAATGGCAGTGCAGCAACCAGTTATGATCCGATTACCCAATACGCTTTACCTCCCAACGAAACCTGGGTACGCCAGGAGTTAATCAATCGCATCCAGGGAACACCGCGACGGATTCTGGATTTAGGCTGCGGTACGGGTTCAACTACCCTACTGTTAAAACAGGCGTTTCCTGAAGCTGAGGTAATCGGTTTGGATCTATCCCCTTATATGTTAGTCATGGCAGAGCGCAAAGCGAAAGCCGCCGGGGTAGACATTCAATGGCGTCATGGTAAAGCGGAAGAGACGGGCTTACCAGAGGCATCTTTTGACCTGGTAACCGCTTCCTTATTATTCCACGGAACCCCCCCAGCCGTGGCAAAGTCAATTTTGCGGGAAAGTTTTCGACTCCTCAAGGGAGGCGGACAAGTTCTGATATTAGATGGTAATCAGCGAACCTTGCGTCAAGTAAACTGGTTAACAGAGGTGTTTGAAGAACCCTATATCAAAGCTTACGCCACCGATAGCGTAGACGCCTGGATGGGTTCGGCTGGGTTTGAAGCGGTGCAGACTCAAGACGTGTGGTGGCTGAATCAAGTTACCCAAGGAATGAAACCTATCCCGGTAGACGAACAAGTGTACCAACGGACTCAACGCCGTACAATCGACGACTTCGGTTCCCCAGGTATTGCAGCTCCAGCATAGTAACGAATTGAATATGAGTTTAAAGGCAGTTCTGTTTGATTTCAACGGCGTGATTATCAACGATGAGTCGATTCATCAGCAACTCATCGAAGACATTCTGCTGGGCGAAAATCTGCGCCCCTCGGCGGCGGATTACTGGGAGGATTGTTTGGGGCGTAGCGATCGCGCTTGTTTAAAAGTATTATTGGAAAAACGAGGTCGGGTAGTGAGTGAGGAGGAATTAACCCGTTTAATCTCCCGAAAAGCCGACGCCTACCGCCGTCAACTGGAATCTCTATCTGAATTACCCATATATCCGGGAGTCGAAGATTTAATTTACAAAATCCGCGTGGCTCAATTACCCATGGGAGTGGTGAGTGGTGCTTTGCGATCGGAAGTTGAGTTAGTCTTGGATCGGGCTACACTCTTGCCATATTTTCCGGTTATTGTGGCAGGTGATGACATTAAGGTGAGTAAACCAGAACCGGATGGCTATCTGTTAGCTGTGGAACGCCTCAATCAGCAGTTTCCAGAACTTCATGCCAAATCCTCTGATTGCCTTGCCATAGAGGATACACCGGTGGGTATTGAAGCCGCCAAACGAGCCGGGATGCAAGTCGTCGGCGTTGCTAATACCTATCCCTTCCACATGCTTCAGCGTCAAGCCGACTGGACGGTTGATTACCTGCATCAGCTTGAACTTGAGCGCGTGCAGGAAGTTTATGCTCAGGTTGTGGGTTAGTAACCATGAGCCATGAATCATGAACTATAAACCAATACCCGCAAGTGTTACAATAAACCTAGTCCGGGGAATTAGCTCAGTTGGTAGAGCGCTGCGATCGCACCGCAGAGGTCACCGGTTCAAATCCGGTATTCTCCATTTTTGTCGATTGCCACATTATTTGTCATCGTTGTCAGATTAGTGTCATCTTGACAAATTGAATGTCATTTAACTGACATCATTGACATCTACCTGACCTCAGCTTACTGTGAATTATCCTCTAAGTAACGAGGGCTACCGTGTACACACAAGTCGAAGTGAGGAGTATGAATCAGGTAAAATCAGAGACAGAGAAGCGCGATCGCTAAAACTCAGATTGCCTTCACAACCTCCCAACCCTGAGAGAAGACAGACAAATGGATAACCCAATTT
>NZ_JAVKBY010000271.1:0-3583 GCF_040222985.1 Coleofasciculus sp. F4-SAH-05 | reverse complement strand
CATTCTCTTGAATGTACTTTATTAGCACGTTGGGATGAAGGATATAAAGAACCCTGGTTGATTGTTACCGACTTAGAACCAACACAAGCTCAAAGCTTTTGGTATGGTTTACGTTCTTGGATTGAATCAAGTTATCGAGATATAAAAAGTGATGGATGGCAGTGGCATAAAACTCGTTTAAGAGAACCAGATCGAGCCGAAAGAATTTGGTTAGCTATGGCAATAGCAACACTTTGGGCAGTAACTTTAGGGAGTGAAAAACAGCAACATCTATCAAAACAGTTCAACGATAAAACTAAGCCGAATTCTCGGATAAATTCCAAATCAGCTTCGAGAAGAAAAGAAAGGAATATCTCTTGTTTTTTACAAGGATTAATTAACATTATTGCCGATTTAATTTGTGGCAAAGGTATTTCCTTGAATGGTTTATTTCCACGACAATCTTTTTCCCTAAATACGTCTTGAACTATACAATTCTTCTCTTCCTGGTCTACTTTCCTTCCTTGTCCTCCTTGTCTTGTCCCCACCCTAAAGTAAAAAACCTACACCTGTCAGCTGGGGGAGAGGGGGTTGAGCTTAAGTTGGCACTAATGACATCAGTGCGCCCCTACTTCGATTCTCTAATCCCCAATCGCCAACTTTTCTCCCCGAATGGAATAATCCAACAACTCCATCGGATGCATCAACGGCATCTGCTTATCCTGCAAGTTTAAATGCTTCTTAATTTGCAGTGAACATCCCGGATTCGATGACGCAATTAACTCCGCCCCAGTATTCAACAAATTCTCAACCTTTTGCTGTCCCAACTCATCAGCCACTTCCGGTTGCAGCATATTATACACCCCCGCACTCCCACAACATAGCGCCGCATCAATGGGTTCGCGTAATGTTACCCCCGGAATTTTCCGCAATAACTGACGCGGTTGTACAGAAATCTTTTGTCCATGTAACAAATGACATGCATCTTGATACACCATTGTCAAGGGTTTATCAGTCAGAGGTGACAACTTAGCCGTCAATCCTACCTCAGCCAAAAATTGCTGCACGTCTCTCACCTTCGCCGCAAACTCTTGCGCTTTCTGGCGATAGGCTGGATCATCGTCTAATATATGCCCATATTCCTTCAACGTATGACCACAGCCTGCGGCATTAATAATCACGTAATCAACATCCGTCCCCTCAAAACTATCAATCATCTGTCGCGCCAAGGCTTGGGCTTGTTCCGTCTGTCCCTGATGTTCGGGTAATGCAGCACAACAGCCTTGACTTTTGGGAATCACTACTTCACAACCATTCGCCGTTAATACTCGCACCGTTGCTTCATTAACGGGGGAGAAAAATAGCCGCTGTACACACCCCAAAATCACACCCACTCGATACCGCTTTTCCCCTTGCGCCGGAATTACATCGGGGAAGTTATTCTGAAAGGACTGTAAGGTAATTTGCGGTAAAATTGAATCCATTGCCGCTAAACGGGGGACTATTTGCTTGAGTAATCCTGTAGACCGAACTAGCTTTTGTAATCCTAATTTCTGATACAAATAAAGTGGCGCAAGGAAAGGGCGCAGGCGTCTCGGATAAGGAAACAGATTAAAGATTAACGCTCTAACAATCCGATCCGGTAAACTCCGAGGCTGATTTCGTTCGACCTGATGCCGTGTGGCTGAAATTAACTTATCATACTGTACTCCAGAGGGACAGGTCGTCACACAAGCCAAACAGCCTAAGCAGGAATCAAAATGTTGTGTCGTCGCCTCAGCTAATGGTGCTTCACCGTTGTTAATCGCATCCATCAAATAAATCCGTCCCCTGGGCGAATCCATTTCCTTACCAATCACTCGGTAACTGGGACAGGTAGCGAGGCAAAATCCGCAGTGAACACAAGTGTCAATTAAGTCTTGTTGGGGAGGATTTTTAGGGTCAAAACCAGGGACTTGAGACTCCTCTGGTTCCGTTTCCAAGGGGACTGTTGCTGCGCTTTCTTTGACTGAATCGGGTGTGGGAAATTTAAAATCCGTTTGCATATTGCTTTATTTGAGGTAGATGTGCAGAAATAAATAAATTGTGAGACTTTAGGGGTTTAGTCGGGGCGGGTTTAATCACATCCGGGAGCAAAATAAAAGATAATAGTGAAACCCGCCCCTACATTCGGACAAAACAGGTTTACTATAAGGTTGTAAAGGTCAGATATACTCTTGTGGCTTCTGTCTTCAAATATCTCCGACAAATCGATTAGGACTTAAAAGGGTTTTCGGATCAAACTTCTGTTTAATTTGACGCATAATATCTAAAGCGTTGCCACTGTATCCCCAGACATCAAGCTGTTGCTTCACACTAATTGGAGCCTCTAGTACCGTCAAAAAGCCGCTGTGAGATTGGCAATGTTCTCGCATCTTTAAAATTGTCTCCGGTGTCACCGTTTCCGGATTAAGTCGCACTTTTCCTAAGCCACTTCCTGCATGAATTAACCCTAATCCCGTTCCAGAGGTGAGAGTATCCAGTACAGTTAACGTCATCACTGCCGCCGTTGGTACTATCCCTATTTTGCAAGTAATCGAGGTGGATTGGGGCATTCCCCAGATTTGTTCTGGTAATGATTGCCATAGACTTGCTTCATCGTTATCCTGATAAAGTGTGCCTTGTAATCCCAACTGTTGCCCCACCTCTAGCAAACGGGCAGACTGCTCCTGTACACTGTCAGTGACGCTTTGGAAGCGTACTATTAAGCCCATCCCTTGACCAATATTCAATTGTTTTACCAATCCAGAGGAGAGTACGTCAGCGGCTGTGGGTGTTAGAGCAGACGCGAGTAAGGTTTGGGTTGTTGATGCGATCGCGTCAGCGTCTCCGGTGAGTACCACTGTCCCCGATGCTTCTTGTACGGGATACAAGCGAAATGTCACCTCGGTTAAAATTCCCAGGGTTCCATACGCCCCCGTCAACAGTTTCATCAAGTCATAACCCGCCACATTTTTCACCACTCGTCCCCCGGCTTTGGCAAGTTGTCCATCACTGCGGACAAAGGAAACTCCCAATAGCATATCCCGAACCCCACCATAGCGTTGTCGCCATGAGCCACTATCCGCTGTTGAAATAATTCCACCCAGAGTAGCGGATTCCGGGTAGGCGGGTTCAAGGGGCAGAAATTGATTGGTTTTCAGCAGTATTGGCTGTAAATCTGCCAATTTCACACCCGCTTGCGCCGTTACTGTCAAGTCACCCACCGCATGATCAATCACCTGATTCAGGTTTTGGGTACTAATCACTACGTCAATGGGTTTACCAACACCCGCCCAGGCTAATTTACTCCCATTCCCGCAGGGGAGAACTTGCCAGTTATGGGTATTGGCAGACTCCATTACTTGACAAAGCTGTTGAATTGTGGTAGGACAAACAAGCGTACTGGTAATCGTGTCTACGCCATACGCTCTCTTGAGTCGCTCTTGCCATAGCGGGGGTAAATTATCCCCCTGGTAAAGGTTAGAGTCACCCACAATCGGTGTTAGAGTTTGTGCGATCGCATTCATTTGTCATTTGTCATTTGTCATTTGTCATTTGTCATTTGTCATTTGTCATTCGTCAT
>NZ_JAVKBY010000264.1:0-5175 GCF_040222985.1 Coleofasciculus sp. F4-SAH-05 | reverse complement strand
CCGTACCGCCTAACCCACCCTACGTGGGTTACGGCGGATATCTAAATTCAAGGATTTGTTTTTTCTATTGAATACCGCCTAACTGTTAGCAACGATAATTTGGTGGGTTACGGCGGATATCTAATTCAAGGATTTGTTTTCTCTATTGAATACCGCCTAACTGTTAGCAACGATAATTTGGTGGGTTACGGCGGATATCTAATTCAAGGATTTGTTTTTTCTATTGAATACCGTACCGCCTAACCCACCCTACGTGGGTTACGGCGGATATCTAAATTCAAGGATTTGTTTTTTCTATTGAATACCGCCTAACTGTTAGCAACGATAATTTGGTGGGTTACGGCGGATATCTAATTCAAGGATTTGTTTTTTCTATTGAATACCGCCTAACCCACCCTACTGATTCGGGGTTATTTGGGTCTATAGGACGGCACATTTTCCCATGATGAAATAATACCTGAAACGACCCAAAAAGTCAAGCCCCAACCAACATTCATCAAATCGGCAATTTATCGATAAGCTATCTGAACCTCTGGCTGCCTAATTGATTCCGTCTGATGCTGTCCTGATGTGAACACCTGACGATTTTGAACTAAAATAAACGCGGCTACGGCAATTAAAAAATAACCAAAGGCTTTCTGTAATTGTTGAGCTTTTACATACTGTGCCAAATATGCGCCAACTATAATTCCCACACTTGCCACCACAATAAATGAACCCATTAACCCCCAATCTAGGGGAACCTGTCCCAAATATCCCAGAAATCCAGCTACCGAGTTACAGGCAATAATTAATAATGACGTTCCCACCGCTTCCTTCATCGGCGTATTTCCTAATAATACCAATGCCGGAACGATCGCGAATCCACCGCCAACCCCGACTAAACCTGTCAATACGCCCACACCTAACCCTTCAGTTAGCATCCACACCCAACAATATTTACACACCGGTTGAGGATAATACTGCAAGTCGTTATCTGGTTTCGTCGGTTTACTGCTTTTGCGGATCATAAATCCTGCGGCAATGATCATCATTACCGCAAAGAGAAGAAGCTGGACCGTTCCGCTGACAAAAAAGGCTAACTTTGCCCCCAAATATGCGCCTACCATCGTCGCCGCACCGAACATAAATGCCTTTTTAAAATTTATATTCCCTCGCCGCCAGTGAGGGATAGTTCCAATCAGGCTAACGGTTCCCACGATAACCAATGTCATCGCGATCGCGCTTTTTGCTTCCACCCCCATCACATACACTAAAATAGGCAAGGCTAGCACCGAACCGCCACCCCCCATTAACCCCAAACTAATGCCAATTCCGGAAGCAAGAATTAGCCCAATTATCCAAGTAGTCATTTGTCTTATGTCCTTGGTCTTATGTCAACACCCTGTAGGGTGGGCATTGCCCACCAACCTTAAATCAGTGACCTATCACATTTAAACTCGTTGATTGTAAGGTAGTTTTGCCAATAACATACCCATGGCACAGGTTCCACTCACGCCTGCAAAGACTAATCCCGCACCGACAAAACCACTCAAGATTAAAAACCAAGGCGAGACAAACGCACCTAATATAGTTCCCGTAAAGACTAATGTCCCTGCCACAATTTGCACTTGTCGGAATAAACTAATTGGCGCATTTTTATTGACCTGAGTCTGATATCCGGCAGATTTCCAAGTGGGTAATCCGCCTTGAAGATGATTCACCGATTCAAACCCAGACTCGAAGAGTTTTTGGGCTGCTTGTTTCGAGCGATTCCCGCTTTGGCAGTACAATACAACCTGTTGATTGGTTTCTGGTTTAACCCCGGTGGGATTCAGGTTAGAGAGTGGCATTAATTTTGCCCCAGGAATATGTTCGCTGGCATATTCGCCCGGTTCCCGCACGTCAATCAGCATTACTTGTTGATTATCTAGCCATTGTTTTAACGTTTGGGCGTCTATTTCTTGTAGGTTATTGGCATTGGCTAAAACCATGATTTTTTCTCCTTATCTATATGCAAAACTTGTCTAACTTAATGTATTGGTGTAGATGTTTACAGGAATCCTTGTTCTTTTATGTTGTCACCGCTACTTTGCCACAGCGTTCATTAGCGGGAACCGCTTCCATCATCTTTTTCGGATCAGGAAGATTTAAGTTATTCATCAATTCGATAAAGCTGGCGCGATCGCGATTGGCTAATCGGGGATTCCATTGCTGTTCTTCGCCAATTGTGGATACGGTATGTCCGTGATAATCATGTCCGGGATACACCAGCGTCTCATCGGGCAAACTAAATAACTTTTGAGTTATGGAATTAAATAACGTGCTTGCATCACCGCCTTGGAAATCAGTTCGACCGCATCCGCGAATTAACAGCGAATCTCCCGTGAGGACGCGATCGCGATTCACCAGATAGGCGTTGTGACTATCGGTATGACCCGGTGTGGCGATCGCAACAATCTCAACTGAACCCACCATTAACACCTCCCCATCCGCCAGAAAGCGGTCAGCACAAGCAGCTGAGGCATTTTGAGGAACCACACCCTGACAGTGAGTCAACTCGCGCAGTTGCGCTGTTCCGGTGACGTGATCGGCGTGAATATGCGTTTCTAGGCAATATTGTAGGGTTAATCCCAACTCATCCAGAAGTTTGCGATCGCGATCCACCTGTTCTTTGACCGGATCGACCAGAATCGCGGCTTTTGTGGTTACATCAGCAATCAGGTAGGTATAGGTGCTGGTTTCACTGTCAAATAGTTGACGAAATAACATCGGTTCATCTCCCTTGGAGCATTTTGTCTATTATTTACTAAATCATTATTTAGTTATATACAAATTACCTCACACGAGACACACCTGTCAAGAGGGGAGATGAGGGAGGGGGGAAGGGCGGGTTTTGGATGAAATGTAGTGATTTCCCCGTTACTTGAGTTCCTAAACCCGCCCCTACATTTGGATTTGCCTGTCAATTGAATTAACTTACAGGAGCAATCTGACGCTCAAAATCCTCTAGATTGGCAGCGGTTTCTTCAGTTTACGCCGGGGAGGAAGTCAAAAACTCGCTAAAATAAACAACAGTAGAGTCAGGAGCCAGTTTACTGGAAGTCGCCTATCGAAACGATCTATGGCAATCTTGTCGGCTTAAAGCCTAGCCAGCTTAAACAACTGCAACGCCTCTATCACCAGCGCTTACCGGGCGATCGCTTGACCACGCCGGAATTTGCCCAACGGTTAGCCGCCATTAGCGCTGATATTAAACAACCTTTATGTACTTACCTGAATCGTCGAGGACAGGTGATTCGAGTGGGAGTGGGAACACCAACACAAACCAAAATCCCACCTTTAGAGTTACCCCGCTATGGTGCAGAACGATTGTGTGGGATTCGCTGCATTGCGACTCAACTCAAATCCCATACCCCGCGTAACACGGACTTAACCGCTATGGCGATTCAGCGCTTAGATGCGTTAGTCATGCTAACCGTGAGTGAATCAGGATTTGAACGCCGGGGAGGGGGTGCAACCGGATATGTCAACGAAACCTATTTAGCCCACCTGATTCCCGTTACTCAGTCTTCCAGACAAGACACCGAGGGTCAACCCAATTGGCTTATGTCCCCAGCATTAAGTCTGGATGTATTGACTAAACAAGATTTCTTTGATTTAGTCGAAGGACTTGAAGCCGAATTTCGCCGCGAATTCATCGCCCAACACGTCGATGTTGATCAAGATCGGGTGTTGATTGTCGGGTTAATGACAGGCAATATGAGTAAGGGGCAGTTTGAAGACGGGTTAGCCGAAATTGCCCGACTGGTGCAAACCGCAGGCGGGGAAGTATTACAGACGATGCGACAAAGGCGATCGCAACCCCATCCTCAAACCGTTGTCGGCGCGGGAAAAGTGCAGGAAATTGCCCTGACGGTGCAGACATTAGGGGCGAATCTGGTCGTATTTGACCGCGACTTATCCCCCGCCCAAGTTCGTAACCTAGAAGCCCAAACTGGGATACGAGTCGTTGATCGCACGGAAGTCATATTAGATATATTCGCCCAACGCGCCCAATCCCGTGCCGGGAAATTACAAGTCGAATTAGCCCAATTAGAATATATGCTGCCGCGCCTCACGGGTCGAGGTCAAGCCATGTCTCGATTAGGCGGTGGAATTGGGACTCGTGGTCCAGGGGAAACCAAATTAGAAACCGAACGCCGTGCAATTCAGCGCCGAATTGCCCGATTGCAACAAGAAGTGAACCAGTTGCAGGCACATCGATCGCGGATGCGACAACGACGCCAGAAACAAGATGTGCCAACGATTTCTGTTGTGGGTTATACAAATGCTGGCAAATCGACGTTGTTAAATACATTAACTAATGCCGAAGTTTACACCGCTGATCAATTATTTGCCACCCTCGACCCCACCACCCGACGTCTACCGATTACTGATCCCAAGACAGGGGAATCGATTACAGTTCTACTCACCGACACCGTGGGATTCATTCACGAATTACCACCCCCCCTCGTCGATTCCTTCCGCGCCACGTTGGAAGAGGTGACAGAAGCCGATGCGTTAATCCATCTGGTGGATTTATCCCATCCCGCATGGCAAAATCATATTCGTTCAGTTATGTCCATTTTGGCAGATATGCCTGTGACACCGGGACCGGTTCTGGTGGTGTTTAACAAGATTGACGACGTAGACAGTGATACCCTAGTTTTAGCCCAAGAGGAATTTCCCCAAGGGATATTTATTTCGGCTAGCAAGCGGTTAGGACTCGAAACTCTACGGCAAAAAATAGCCCAGTTAGTGGATTATGCGATCGCACCACAAATGTAGATGGGGGAGTTATCAGTTATCAGTTATCAGTTATCAGTTATCAGTTATCAGTTATCAGTTATCAGGAGATAGAGGAGATTGTGTAGGGGCGGGTTTCACTACTATCTTTTTGGTTACACCCAGATGTAAATAAACCCGCCCCGACTTCACGTAATGACGAATGACCAATGACCACTGACGAATGACCAATGACCAATGCCCAAGCACGAATGACCAATGACCAATGACCCATGACCAATGACCCATGACCACTGACCAATGTCTCAATATAATTTTACTATTATCGGTGGCGGAATAGTTGGCTTGTCTACGGCCTTAGCAATCGGACAACGCTACCCTGTCTGTAAGATTTTAGTCCTGGATAAT